>JANNWD010000143.1:0-6149 GCA_031408315.1 Bacteroidota bacterium | reverse complement strand
CTTTCTTCACGTATTTTTGCGGCTTCGGCTTTTGTAATTTCGCCGCTTTTTGCACCTTGCTTTACACGTTCTTTTTGTGTGTTGTTTGCTTGTGCATTTGCAGCTATACCATATGTACAAAAAGCTGCTACAAGAAAAAATGTTTTTGTGTTCATAATTTTGATTTTATTGATAAAAAATATTGATACAGTAAAGGAACGAGTATGAAGCAAAAAAATAATTACCCCTGGGGGTAATTTTATTTTTTTAAATACTATTTGCATACGGTATTTATGGTTATGTTGGCTTGTATTTCTTCTCGAAAATTCCAAAGATATGATCCAACCTTGTATATATACCACCTGTTATTTTCATTCTTAATAGTTATAAAACTTTTTTGGGTTTTATCTTTATTCCACCACATCACCTCATTATCGCTTTTCTCAAAAATGACTGGTGTACTACAGTATTGCTTGTTATAGGTAGAAAAATCATTTGTAAGCACTTTTTTTATTCTATCCAGCATAATCATTGCATTTGCTTCTACCAGGTTTGTACGTTTGTCAATATTATCTGGGTGAAACAATTGTATGGTAACAGCTTCTACTTTTGCATAATCCCCTTCCATCAATAATCCATGATACCACTTGTAAACATCCATCACAGTTTTCATAGTTGGTATTTCTACCTTTGGCCTTGCCGCAGTTATTTTTTCAGCTTCTTTTATGGTAGCTTTTTCCTGCCAGCTGGTAAGTTTACTCATGGCATACTCACCCATCTCTTTCACAGCAAGTGATTTTTTCATACGGTTATCAGATCTATGGTCAGGTGTTACCCAGCTTACATTGCTCCAAGGCTCAGTTGCAGTGTTTCTGTATAATCTTAATCCATAAGGTTGCTGTATGGTTTCTAATTCTTTGTAAGATTTTTTTCTAGTATAAATCATATCAGCAGGTATTTCTACCGATAAAAGCGTATGCCAAACTGCTTCTTTGCCTGCAATAAAATTAAAACCAAGAATATCTATTACCTGCCCTGCTTGTGGCAAGCCGTAGTCTGGCAAGGATAATACAAATGCTCTAATAGCTGCAGTATCGGGTGCTTTCATACCTTTATACTCTACAGTGCCAGGTGCGTATTGCACAAAATTGTATTTGCCGCCACCTGCATGCGTATATTTTGCTGCACCCTTTGCTATTTTAGTAACACCCGGTATGTCTGTTTTTAAAATGGCGCTTACACTTACTCTATAAAAAGTACTGTACCCACCATTTACATATTCTGTAGCCTTAGTACCAGCACCGTTTACATTTACTGATATACAATTTACGCCAAGGTCGTTTTTTATATCTTTTTGTACTGTAGCAGTTGATGGTTGACAGCAACTATTCAATTGACAAAGGAGTATAAAAAGTACTAGGTTAATTTTTCTCATAAAAAGTTTTTTTAAGGTTTACATCCTTATTATTTTCAGAAATAATATAGATGTAAAGTTTACTTTTTTAGAGAAAAACTGTATTACCCTTTGGGGTAATTTTCATGCTGTAGAAATTATTTATCTGTCATAAGCTGACGAAGACATACAATAGCACTAGCTCTGGAGGTAGCACCTAGCTTTAAGTAAGTGTTGTTGATGTGTTTTTTTACAGTATTTAAAGAGATGAACAACACCTCTGCAATTTGTTTATTTGTTTTGCCTTCATAAATTAATTCCAATAAAGTAAATTCTCTTTCTGAGATAAGATCTGGTAAATTTTTATTTATTCTTTGCAAAGAAAGTGGTGGAAATTTAAGTTTATTTTTTTGTGCATGATTATACAAAGCAATTTCCAAAGTAGAATACAAACCAGCTTCGTTAAAAGGTTTTACAATGTAGCCGGAAGGTTCTGTATATTTTGCTTTTTCCAATGTTGGTTTGTCGGAATAAGATGTTATAAAAATAAATGGAATATTAAATTGTTCATTTATTTTTTCAGCAATTAATAGACCATCCATTGCTCCATTCAAATTAATATCAAGCAAAACCAAATCTGGCAAATTTGTTTGCAACTCATGCATTGCTTTTTCTTTTGTATAAACAATGGCAGATACTACAAAAGCATTTTTTTCAATTAAAGCACCAATATCTTCCGCTATAATTGGCTCGTCCTCTACAATTAAAATTTTTACATCGTTCAAATTATAATTTTTTGTAGTTAACTATTTCAATATCCACCTTTGTTCCGTCTTCGGTGTACATATTCATTTTCCCATTTAATTTTTGCAAAAATGCATTAATCATTTTATGACCAAATGATTTTTTTGCACCTTGTTCAAAATTTTCCGGCAAGCCTATTCCATCATCATATACCGATAATAAAAGGTTGCTGTTTATTTCTTTCAACATCACTTTTATACTACCATTATTATTTATGAAAGCATATTTAAGGCAATTTGTAATGAGTTCATTTAAAATTAAGCCAATCGGTATTACTGTATCTACATCTAATATTAAGGAATCTATTTGCTTTACAAGTTTAATATTATCTGGTTTTATATTGTAAGAATAAAAAAGATTATCAGTGAGATTTTCAATATACTGCTGCACATTAATGCCCGTTAAATTTTCTTCTTGGTACAAATTCTGATGAATTAAACTCATACTTTCTACCCTGTTTCTACTCTCCTTTACAGCATCCAATGCTTGCTCATCGGTTATGTAATTGGATTGCAAGCTTAACAAACTACTTACAATTTGTAAATTATTTTTTACTCTATGATGTATCTCTCTTAATAGAATTTCTTTTTCTTCTAATGACTTTTCTATAATTTTATTTTGTTCATTGAGCAATAGTTTTTTCTTTTTATTATTCGAATATGCTCTATAAGAAATGCCGGCAAGCCCTAAAAATAAAACAGTGGCTAGTGCAAAATAATTTCTCTCTGTTCTCCTATTTTTTGCATCGGCAAAACTAATTTTATTTTCTGCTTGTAAAGCCCCGATACGATTTTCTTTTTCGGCGGTTTCATACACTACACTCATTTCATTTACCTGCCTGCTGTTTTCTTCATTTAATAAAGTGTCACTTATTGCTTTGCTTAAATCATAATAATCGTAGGCATCTTTATACTTTTGTTGCTGATAAAAACATTTTGACAGTTTTCTGTAAAATACTGCCATGACTTCGAGCCTGCTATTACTCTTAGCCAATTCCAATCCTTTTGTAAAATACTGTTGGGCAAGCACCATATTGTTTTGTTGCAAATAAAGGTCGCCGTATGATTCATAATGCGTTATTAGTCTTCTTTTGCTCTTATTAATGGCGCTGTCTTTATCAGTTTCATTTAAATATACCAATGCCTCATTTGGTCTGTTTAAATTTATTAAAGCGGCAGCTATATTTTCTTTACTAGCCGCTATATCATCATAAGCAGCTATTTTTTTGGCAAGTAGTAACGAAGTGTAAGCATATTTGTATGAACTGTCAAATTGTGCGTTGCTTTGAAAAGCAGCACCAATATTTATTAAAGAATTCAACATGCCAGCACTATCAGCAATTGTCATTTTTATTTCGTATGATTGCTTGTAGAATTTTATTGAGTTTGCATAATCTTTTCTGGAACGATATACCAATCCTATGTTTAACAATGACTGTGCAATAAACTTATTATTACCAATCGTTTTCCGCAAATTCAATGCTGCTTGATGGTTTCTTAAAGCAAGTTCATAATTGCCTTTGTAATAATACGCCATGGCAATATCTGTAAGTGTGTGTGATTGGTAATCTGTTCTTTTTGTTTGGGTAAAAATTAAGTGGGCTTGTTTTAAATACAACAATGCAGAGTCTAAATTTCCTTTAATGTCGTATGCTATGCCAATTACTTTTGAAGCATGTGCAATACGAAAATCATCTTTTATTAAAAGTGATTTTTGATAAGCCACTAGTCCATATTTTATAGCCTCATCCGGATTATCTTCCTGATAAAAAATGCTGAGTTGTTTATTAGCGTCAATAATAGAAGTATCGTTCCCTGCTTTTATTCCAATGGCTTTTAAGGAGTCTTGCTTAGTGGGCTGAGTGCTACCAATTTTATGAATAAGCAATGCAGAAATTAAGCTTAAAAATATTTTAAAACCTTGTAACAATTTATGGAAATTTTGATTAATACTACAAATTAAGCAAATTTTGTAGATTTGTTCGTTACCCCAAGGGATAATGAATAGTCTTCAGCTAATAAAACATTAATAGGCATAGATAAAATCTTATTTTTTCGAATATATACTATTGAACTAACTCATAATCAATTTGTTTAAACAAAAAACCCTGCAAAAAGCAGGGTTTAATTATGTAAATTTAAAAGTTTATCCTAAATATGCTTTTAAGGCTCCACTATATCTTGCTTTTTGCAAGCGTTTAATGGCTCTTTCTTTAATTTGACGAATACGTTCCTTGGTTAAATCATATTTATAACCAATTTGCTCAATGGTTGTACCATTTTCGCCATCTAAACCAAAATAGGCGTTTACAATTTCGGCTTCTCTTGGGCTTAATGATTTTAAAACACGGCGAATTTCATTTTTTAATGAATCATGCATTACTTCATCATCGGTTGTTTCGCCACCTTGTAATAAATCTCCCATTGCCACATCTTCTGCTTCATGCACTGGTGCATCTAACGAAGTATGACGTGTATTGCTTTGGAAAATATTATTAATTTCCGTTTCACTCATCTCCAATAATTCTGCTAATTCCTCTGTACTTGGCTCTCTTTCATGCTCTTGCTCAAAAGCCATGTAGGCTTTATTTGCTTTATTATAAGTACCAATTTTATTTTGAGGTAAACGTACCAATCTTCCTTGCTCTGCTAATGCCTGTAAAATACTTTGACGAATCCACCAAACAGCGTAAGAAATAAACTTAAAACCTTTAGTTTCATCAAAACGCTGTGCAGCTTTAATTAACCCAAGGTTACCTTCGTTAATTAAATCACTCAAACTTAAACCTTGATGTTGATATTGTTTAGCTACCGATACTACAAAACGTAAATTGGCTTGCACCAACTTATCCAAAGCCCTTTGGTCGTCCATTTTAATTTTTTGGGCTAAAATGGTTTCTTCTTCGGGAGTAATCATCGAAATTTTAGAAATTTCTTGTAAATACTTCTCTACTGCTTGAGAGTCTCTGTTCGTAATCTGGGTAGCTATCTTTAGTTGCCTCATCGTAATGTATTAATATTCAATTGTAAACACTTAAAAGACCATTTTTGTTATAAATATGTTGCAAGGAGAGATAAAATACAACCATTCTACTTCAAAATAGTTTGCAAAGGTACGATTAGTTTTTTGCATTTCATAGTGCAAGTTGGATGAATGGGTGGATAAGTGGATAAATGATGGGCAGAAAAGGGTGAATTAGGGAATTAAATGGATTTAGGTTGATGTTATGCTAAAGTGTTGTTGGTAGGCAAACGCTCTTTACAATCCCTTCGATAGCAAACCAACGACGATGTGCTACTTACTTCGGCAGAAAATTAATAGACTTTTTGCTATCTTATATTAAAACTATCTATCAATTACTGCCTAGGCTTGGTCTTTGACCAGCCGATGCAATATTACTTTTCCCTTTAATTGTAAGTAACTATTTTTTGAATTTGGTATTTTGTGTTGGTCGTAAGGTATTTGTGTTAGATTATCGGCTGGTCAAAGACCAGGCCTTTAGGCGGTGCTGAGTTGGCGGCTTACCAACGGTGGCGAAAAAGTCTATTATTAGGTATGTTTTATTTTTGGAATATTCTTGAAATTAGTTTATATCAACAGTATACTTTTTATAAACTCTACCACTAGTATTAATTTCATACGAATTAACATTGTCGGTTACCTCTTTTTTTACTGTTTGCGTTAGTTCAGGGATTATAAAGTCTTTCATTAAAGTTAGAAAATCATTTTTAATTCTAAATTTTGAATACCTCAAATTCATTAAGACTACTTTTGATTTATAAAGGGTAAAGCCAAATAAATTATCATAATTCTCATCTTTACTTGTAGCTATTAAATAATCAATGTAAGAATTATTAAGCCTAAAAAAAATATTTAATTTTTTAGACTTTTTATCTCGATAAAAATCTATGGTAATGTATCCTGAATCAGTATTACAATAACTCATACCATTGTCTGTTAATTTTTTTTTTTC
>JANNWD010000142.1:0-3843 GCA_031408315.1 Bacteroidota bacterium | reverse complement strand
AGTAGGGGGTAATTTTTCTTATACAAATAATGCAGGAGGCAGTACAACTATTAATAATTTTGGCCCATTAAAAGTACCTATTGCAGGTACAATAAATATTACAACATCGGGCGGCAGCAATCCATTATTTTCTATGGAGAGAGTACAAAACAGTACTAACGGCGGTACCATTTCTGTACAAAATAGTGGCTTTGTTACTTTTGCTTATGACACACTTTTAGTAGCAGCATTAAATGTAAATGGTTATACAGATGGTAATACAGATGATTTTTTACAAAATCAAATTACCGGTACCGTAAATATATCTGATGATGCAAGCAATACAGGCTCCCACTATTTTAGAAGAAATACCATCAACGGTAATACCACTATTACCAATAATTCACCCAGCATTTTATACGAATCTTACCAAGGAAGTAATATATATAATGGCAACGTTACGCTGATAAGAAATAATGGAACCATATCTTTTTCTTATGATAACCCTTCTTTCGTCAATCAAAACCTTACGCTAAATTCTACCACAGGTATTACATTTACAGATACAGTAAAATTTGCCGGCAACACAAGCGGTTTTATTGAGCAGTTAGGTACACAACCGATTATTATACCTAAAATGTTTATGCAAAAAAATAGTAGTGGCACACTTACTTTAAATGACTCTGTAACCATTTCAACCAAGCTAAATTTTAATGGCGGTAATATTATCAGCAGTACTGCAAACCAACTTAAATTTTTGGATGGCTCCACACAAGCTGATGCATCAGCTACAAGTCATGTAATTGGCCCTGTTACAAAAATTGGTGATGATGCATTTACATTTCCCATAGGCGGCCCCACATCGCTAAATACAGTAGGTATTACTGCACCTGTAGGAGCAACAAGTAAATTTAGTGCTCAGCATTTTTTAGCCAGCCCCACATTAGTAGGCGATACAGCTTTAAGAGACCCTGTTATAAAGAAATTAAGTAATTGCGAATATTGGGATGTAAAGAGATTAACAGGCACAAGTGCCGCTACACTTACATTTAGTTTTGAAGCACCATGTGCAGGTAATATGTTTTATGTTACCAACCCCTCAGCTTTACGAATTGCACATTGGACGGGAGCTACATGGGAAAACCTAGGCAATGGAGGCTTTACCGGCACTACCACAGGTACTGTTACCACTGCAGCACCAGTAACAAATTTTAGCCCATTTACTTTTGGCTCCATAAACCTTGCATTAGCCTTTTTACCAATTAATTTGGTAAAATTTAGTGCCGCAAAGCAAAACAGCAATGTTTTAATAAATTGGCAAACAAGGGATGAAGTTAATATTAGAGAATATGAGGTGCAAAGAAGCAGCGATGGCATTAACTATACAACAATAGCTATGGTGCAAGCAAAAAACTTAAGTGGCACACAAAACTACACATCTATTGATACCAAAGTAACTGATAAACTTAATTATTATAGGTTAAAAATAGGTGACATAAATAACAGTTATAAATATAGTGAAGTGCAAAAAATTGAATTTGATAAAAATTATTCAATGGCTCTTTTCCCTAACCCTGCTAAAAACTTTTTTGTAGTAAACACCAATAAAAAAATTACCCAGTTACAATTAACCGATTTATCTGGCAAAATAGTAAAACAATTTATTCAAACAGGCAGTAACAGGTATGATATAAACAACCTATTACCTGGCGTTTACTTGGTAAAAATTGAAGCAGCAGAAAATTTTGAAACACTGAAATTGGTTGTTCAATAATAGTTAAGTCGAGTTAAAAAATAGTACTTGATTAAAGTGAAGGCAAAATATAATGACAAAACAAAAAAACTATTTATGAAATATCAGTTATATACGGTGATACTTGTAAGTGCTGTTTTATTCCTTAATACAGGATGCAATGGACAATCACCAGACAAGAGGAAAGCTACACAAAAAAATCAAAGCGGTGCTATGCAAAAACCAACTAACGAATTTGTAGAGGGTAAGGATTACTCCGTTTTTGATAGAGTACGTATTATGGATAATGTTGGCTTTACACAGCCAGCAGAGGCTTTTAGCTTATTATTACCAAAAGGGTGGCAACAACAAGGAGGTATAAGTTGGATAATGCCTGGCCAAGCTTGTGCTGGTAATAATGTACAGTTTAAAGCCGCTAGTGCAGATGGCAAATATTCTTTTGAAATTTTACCAAGCACAACACTTAGTTGGACAACCCATCAACAAACACTGCAATGGAATTTATCTAACCCAAGCAATTCGCCATATTGTTTTTATAACCAACCAATAGATGCTGAGCAATATTTACGGAGTGGTTTTTTGCAAGAAATAGGCAACCCTAAAATTATAACAACAACACCCAATCCATCGGTAGTTGCTGAAATGCGTATATCGGCAGAAAAAGGCAGAAGAGAATTGATGCAATATGGAGCATCCGATGTACAAATTTTTCCTACAGCTTTAAATGCAGAAGTAAAGTGGAATGATAATACAGAAGGTTTGGTTATACTTTCATCCACTGTGATAGAAACTTTAATGTATAATCAGTATGATGGCAGCTCTACAAAAAACTACACCACTACACTCACAAAAAAAATTGTGTTTAAATATCCTGCTGGCGAAAAAGAAAAAGCGGCTGCTCAATTTGCTGTTATTATGGGCAGCATTCGTACTAATCCTACTTACAACGATGCAGTATCTAATTTTTGGTATCAAGCCAGGCAAAATTCTAACAATAGGCATTGGGAAAAAATTAGGTTGATGGATGAACAAACCAGACAAATAGGAGAGCAAGCTATTGCTAAAGGTAACCAGCGGCTTAGCGATATGGATAATCAAATGCGTAGCTGGGAAGCTAAACAATCATCCAACGATAAAATACATACCGAGTTTATAAAAACCATACGTGGCGTTGAAAATTTTAGAGATGAAAGTGGAAAATACGAAATGACATCTGGCTACAATCATGCTTGGAGCAAGGGTAACAGCACTTCTTTTGTACTTAGCGATAACCCTAATTTTAATGCTGCCACTACATTTAACGATCAACAATGGAAGCCTATGACTAAGGTTGATTAGGTTAAAAGGAGACTTAAAAATTAGCTTTAGGGTTTATAGATTTTTTTATATTAAATAAATAGTTGTTAGCAAAGAAGTAGTCAGCTATTTAATCTTTTGTGACTTACTTACTCTATCAATGATTATTTAAATTGAACTTTATAGTCGCTTTAAAATACTTTATTTAACATGGCGATTAAGTAAATTCAATCAATTTTTCTTTGATACAAAAACACCATTTTTATAAACCTCCTCCCGTATTATTCCTTTAGAATCAATCACTTTAAAAGTACCATCAAACAAGCCGCTATCATTAAAACTGCCAGTATATTTTACGCCATTATTTATCGTATAAGTGCCAAAACCATTTTGCTTACCATATTTTATTTTTCCTTCGAAGCTGTCTCCGTTTTTAAAGTACGTTATTCCATCAACGAAATTATTTTTTTCAAAATTACCTACTTGCTTTACTATTGAACTTAAGGGGTAATGTTTATATTTTCCTAGAAATGTGTACGTTCCTTTTCCGTTAAAAAACCCATCTTTAAATTCACCATCATAACTCCATAAGGTAAAATTGTTTAAAATAACTACTTTATTATTAGCATTTGGTTGCTTTACAAAATTATACCTATTCATTACAATAGGCTTTAGTACAATATTTTTAGGCTTGCCTTTTATTATTAATTCTATTCGCTCTTTTTGTTTTGCAAGTATTATTAAGTCGGTTATTTCAGCATCGCTTTTTATGGCAACACTTTCATTATTAATAGCAGTTAAGGTATCGCCGCTTT
>JANNWD010000141.1:0-2302 GCA_031408315.1 Bacteroidota bacterium | reverse complement strand
CCGAATCTGGCATTTTTGGACTTGCATCAGCAGCTTTAGTGTCGTCTTTTTTATCAGTGCTTGTAGTAGCAGTTTCTTTTTTTGGCGACTCGTTATTACAAGCAACGAATACAGTACTAATTGTAAAAATGAATAGAAATATTTTTTTCATTGTATTTTGTTTTAGAATAACAAAATACTATTTAGTTATTAATTATGCAATAGCAAAGCGTTAATTCAACCCGGCTTTAATTTCTGTTAACGCTTTTTCAATTCCTTTTTTTACCTCTTCGTAGGTACTAAAGCCTTTTGTAATTAAATAAAATTTATTGCTGTGTAATTGTATTAATACCTGCGGATAGCTATCTACATTTAATTGCTTACACAACGCAAATTCGTAATAAGCTTTTTCTTTATACTCGTCACTTTTTAGTTTGGTATAAAAATCTTCTTCACTAACCGTATATTTTTCTAAAAGATGCCTATAGGCTTCATCATCGTCTAAATCTCTTCCCTCGTAATTTAATGCATATTGTAAATCGCCTGCAAACTCTAGTTGTCGTTCCGGATAAATTTCTTTTAAAATGCACAAGGCAATAGCTGGCTTTTCGCTATTCATTATCCAATCGCTTTTATCAGGATTGGCGGTGTGCCATAAAAAATCATCGCCAAACTTTATACCGGTAAGCTCTTCTACCCTTTTGTAAGCACTTTGTATATATGGTCCAATTTTTTCAATAGGCATTTTGTTTTCGCCAATCATCATGCCTCCGCTAAGTACTTCAACATCTAATTGGAGGCTATATTCTTCAGCAATTTTTTTTATTACAGGGCTAAATCCATAGCACCAGCCGCAATATGCATCGTAACAATAAATAAGTATAGGTTTGTTCATTACGCAAAGTTATTCTTCGATACAACAGCATTTATTTTTTTTTATATTTTATGACCCAGCCGGTTCCATTGCAAACGTCACACACAGCCCATTTGGTAAAAGTAGTAGTTACCTGCCCGTTTATCCCATTGTACGTATGAGAACGCATTACTTTTTCATATTGCCCTACTCCATTACAAAGTGAACATTTTACGGTCTTTCCTTGTCTTTGCTGGACCTGTTGCTGACTTCCAGGGTCTGTCCAGGCGGGGACAAACGTAGGAGGAGGAGGGTCCCACTTTGCATTATATGCGTTTACCACTTCAGTAGCAATCTTTCTGATTTGTGACTTTTGATCATCTGTTAGTTTTGCTTCCAGATTTTTGGACCTAAGATACGAGGCATCAATCAGCATCTTAAAAGCTGCGTTAATATCTTTATCGGCCACAATTTTAAGTTCATCTGCGAAAATCATCTCACGTTTTTCATCAGAAAATCCCTCTGCTGATAAAGCAGATGTAAATTTATAGGAGGCTTCTTTTGCGGTGGAGACATTACTTAACCCAGGCCGATAAAGTTTAACTAAAGAGTCAAGGCTTTGCTGCTCTGTTTGGGTTATTGGCTTTACGAAATCAACTTGCAATACCACTTCATCGACTTCATATAAATACCTGTATTGGGCATTAGAAACATTTTCGTAAACCGATATATTAGAAACTTTGTTTTTTTCATCCAGTTCTTTAACAAGGGGCATCACTTTAATGATGCTATCTATCTTTGATTTTAATAAAATAAAAGTTTCGGATGGTAATTGATTTTTAGGTGAACGTATTAAAATTGACTTCCATTCCCATTGCTCCACTCCTTTGTATCTGTTTACACGTCCTCTGATAAAAGTATTTTCAATTGATGTCGGAACTTTTATAACTGATGAAAAGGAATTGCCCCATGTGTTAGTTTTCAAAAAACTTCCCAGCATTAGTTGAATTGGTTGGCTTACATCTCTTATGTAAGCATTCAATTCATTTAAGGTTGTAAGAATATTGTAAGCCAGGGTGTCAGTTATCGGTGACTGCTTTAAAGGGGCAGCTTGCCGTTGCTTTACAGCGGACTTTGACGGTGCTTTAGTGTTGGCTGTAGGATGGGGTTTTTGCGAAAAAGATAACATGTACAGTAAAGCCATTATCACTGTTAATGCAAAATGGGGCTTTTTCATAATCTTATTTTTAGATAAATAAAAGTAACAGTAAGGTGCTTGTAAAGCAATACCGTTTTCAGGGTATATTAATGCGCCTCCAGCCAATTGTCTCCCATACCAATTTCTGCATCGGTTGGTACACCATTAGGTAATGCTAAAGCTGTTTGCATACAATGTAAAATAATAGGCTTTATACGATCTACTTCTTCTTTATGAGCATCAAAAACTAATTCATCATGCACCTGCAAAAG
>JANNWD010000140.1:0-1675 GCA_031408315.1 Bacteroidota bacterium | reverse complement strand
ATCGCAATGGCATTCCTAAAGTTGCATCACCAATTTACAAGCAAAATTTTAGTCTAACCACAGGCGAATGTCTAGATGATTCGACTGTAAAGGTGCAGACTTTTTCTGTTCAAGTTATTGATGGACAAGTTCAAGTTACTGCTTAGAAACTGAGATAATTGTCATTAATAGTTTTCCAATATCTGCTCTAAATCGATGGCAAAATTATCTGATGAAACATTAACGACAATTTTTTATCTACTGCGCCAACTTGCCAAAGCAATCCAAATAGCTGGTGAAAAAGAGTGGATATTTTTTGAGCGGTATGGAGAAACATCTGGAACAATTGGTGAACTGGAGGAATTGCGAAGTGCTAGAGAAAGACTCAATCAATCTTATTCTCGGCTCAATACTCTACTGCTGAGAATTTTGGAAGCACAGCCAGTTGCTGCAAATGCTATGATAGATTTGCTGGCAAAAGCAATTGATAATGGACAATCAACTCTATCGGCTGCCAGTGCAAGTATTCAAGAAATTGAAAGAGGTTGGAATTTGTCATGACTGATCGATATCCCTATCCTGATAAACAGACAAGAAAAAAATGCCTTGATAGCCTCCGCGAAAGCAATCGTCAGCTAGAACTATATAATTTGTTCTTGGACGATGCAATCGCTCAAATTGATTCAGGACTGCGGCAGCAAAGAAGAGAGAAGTTATTGCAAAGAGTCCAACCTGCCGAATAAGTCACTGTAGACAAGATCGCGATCTTGAATTTAGCAATTTTGAAATTCAGTAAAGCCTAAAATTCGATCCCAGGTTGGGCTTTGACACCTTGCTCACGAAAAGGATGCTTGATCATCGTCATCTCAGTGACTAGATCGGCAACATCAATTAAACTTTGGGGTGCGCCTCTGCCAGTCAGGATCACATGGGAAAATTCCGGCTTTTGAGCTAATCCGGCAATTACTACTTCAGGACTGAGATAGCCCAATTTAAGGGCGATATTTACCTCGTCCAATAATACTAATTGATACTCAGGATCGATGATGTAGCTCAATGCTTGCTCCCAGGCACGTTCGGCGGTAGCAATATCTCGATCGCGATCCTGAGTATCCCAGGTAAAGCCTTCCCCCATCGCCAGGAATACTAATTGGTCGCCAAACCGCTCTAAAACAGCTTTCTCGGCAGGTTCCCACGCTCCCTTGATGAATTGAACGATCGCGACTTTATAGCCGTGCCCAAGCGAACGTAGCACCATTCCCAGTGCAGCAGTGGTTTTCCCTTTACCTGTGCCAGTATTGACGATAATCAAACCTTTTTTGTCGATCGATTGCTCGATCTTCTCCGCCTGTACCTGCTGCCGCCGCTGCATTTTCTGCTTATATTGTTCGTCAGTCAGATTAGTCATTTAGAGGGTAGGAAGTAGGGAGTAGAGGGTAGGAAATGGAAAATAAAAACGTATAATTAATCATCGCGTTTTATTGTTGCTATTTTAACAAATAGCCGCGACTCAATCATACTACCCTCCACCCTCCACCCTCCACCCTCTAATTACTTTGCCTTCTGGACGTACACACGATCGAGTAACTCTGTGGAGTTTACCTCTCATTGCTGGAGGTACGCTATTTTTGACTTCCCGTGCTGATTTGGCATTTTGGGTGTCGGGAGGTTTTTTGTTTAGTGGGCTAATTTTTGG
>JANNWD010000139.1:0-2447 GCA_031408315.1 Bacteroidota bacterium | reverse complement strand
ATATACATCTGCCCCTTTTTCAAGCCCTTCTAATTTGCTTTGCATATCGGCCTTTGCAGTAAGCATAATAATAGGTATATGGCTTGTACGTTCATCTTGGCGTAGCTTTCGGCACATTTCAAAACCATCCACAAAAGGCATCATTACATCGGTAATAATTAAATCGGGTATTATTTCTACTGCAATATCAAAGCCTTCTTTACCATCTTTACCTACCGATAATTTATAATCGGGTAAGCAACTTGCAGTGTATGCCACTACATCTACATTATCTTCTACCAATAAAATTAGCGGCTTGGTGTTATCGATAGTTGAATTATAAATTGTGCTTTGATAGGCTTGTTCTTCATTAGCTACAGTTGTAATATTTTCTTTTATAGGCAAACGAATAGCATTTTCATTACTTACACCATTTACTTTGGTTAAAGGAATAGTAATAATAAATTCAGTACCTTTTGTAGCACCCACAGGCGGACTTTTTACTGCAATATCTCCACTCATTAACTTAACTAATTCCTTTGTAAGTGCTAAACCAATACCTGTACCTTCTGCTTTACGAGTATGGCTATTATCTAATTGATAAAAACGATCAAATATATGCTGCAACTGGTTTTCGGGGATGCCAATACCTGTATCTTTTATTTTTAAAATTAAGTTAGTGGTTTCTTTTTTTGTTAGATTCTCTTGTGAAATATTTACATATACATTACCTGCAGCTGGTGTAAATTTTAACGCATTAGATAATAAATTAGTAATAATCTGCCTTATTTTTTCAGCATCGTAAGCAACATTTAGTTCGTCTGTATCAGCCAAAAAGTGAAACTGCTTTTGCTGGCTAGCGGCTAACGACTGAAACGATTCTACTATGTATCTTAAAAAATGAATAATATCTCCATTAACCAAATTCAAAGTCATTTTACCATCTTCTAATTTAGATAAGTCAAGCATTTCATTTACTAGGTTCAATAAATTTTCGCCATTACGTACAATCATATCTACGCCGTTATCTAAATATTTTTCAGGATTGCTTTTTACCTGATTAGCCATGCCTAAAATAACAGTAAGCGGTGTTCTAAACTCATGTGTAATGTTGGCGTATAATTGTGTTTTTACAGCATCTAATTCTTTCACTCTTTTAGCTTCTTGCTGCTCAAAATTTAATTGTGTTTGTAGCTTGGCTTTGTTTACTTTAAATTTAAAATAACTTCTTACTGCCCACCCTGCCAATAACACATAAAGTACATAAGCCCACCAACTAAGCCACCATGGCGGATTTACCCTAATTTTTAATTCCACTATTTTATCGCTCCACATACCTTGGCTATTGCTGCCTTGCACTTTAAACAGATAACTGCCCGATGGTAAATGTAAATAAGTGGCTGTACGTCTTGTACCACTTTCTACCCAATCTTTATCTATACCAACCATTTGGTATCTATATTTATTTTGATCAGGTGCTGTAAAATCTAGCGATGAAAATTCCAGTGTTAAAATATCTTGTAGATGGTTGAGTGTTATAGATGTTGCTTGCTCAATACTTTGTTGCAACACTCTACTATTATCATTGGGCAAAATTATTTTATTGCCTACTAAAATATTGGTAATAAAAACGTTGGGTGTAAAGCCGCTTTGTAAAATTGTTGCAGGGTCAAAAATATTTATTCCATTTACACCGCCAAAAGCTAGGTTGCCATTTGGTAATTTAGTAAATGCTCCTGTATTAAATTCATCATCTTGTAAGCCTGCACTTTTTGTAAAATTTCTAAAACTATAGGCGGTTGTGTTTTTGTTTGCAGTTGCCGTCATACAAAAAATACCTTTATTGGTGCTACCCCAAATATTACCAGCATTATCAGTAACTATGCTATACACCACATCATTTGGTAAGCCATCTTTTGTTGATAATTGAGAAAAATTATCAGTTGTTTTATCCATTTTATTTATGCCGCCCCCTTTTGTAGCAATCCATAAATATTTTTCAGAAGAAATAGGATCTTTTAAAAAGCAAGAAATATGATTGTAACTTAACGAATTTCTATTGCTACTATTATTATAATACCATTTTATTGGCCATGAAGTAATGTTATTGTTTGAAGGTGTTATTTTTACAAAACCATTTTCTGTACCTATCCAAAATACCCCATATTCATCCTCATGCAAAAAAGTGCAAATAATTTTTTCGCCACCTTTATTAATATTAATGCTATCTAGTTTGTTAGTTGCTTTGTTAAAAATAGAAATCATCCCATCTTGCCCCGGCAGCCAAATATTGCCTTTACTGTCTTCTAAAAAAGGTTGCTTTTTCCCAAAGGATTGATTGGTATTTATTTGCGGATACTTTGTAAGGGAGCTAGTTGTAGGGTTGTATGCATAGTAACCCGTTTTATCGCTTTTTAACCAATAATCATTTTTTGAAGAGATATGAACATTATCAATCTGCTCTACTG
>JANNWD010000138.1:0-5313 GCA_031408315.1 Bacteroidota bacterium | reverse complement strand
GCCTTACTGCATTAATTTTTGTAGCCGTAATGTTAGTGGGGTTGTTATGGAATTTTTGGAGTTTTGTTTTGTTGTTTACTATTATACATTTTGGTTGTTGGTATGAGTTTGTGAAATTGATGAAGAAGATTTATGGTGAGAAGTATTTGGGATATTGTTTGTTTGCTTTGATATACATAACGATGCCAATTTTAATGGTGATTGATTTGAGAATGATAGGTATAAGTATTTGGTGTGGCAATGGAGGAGGTGTTACAGGTCAGGCATATACCAATTATAAATATTTTATTATTCCCTTTGTAATTATACCAGTTACTATAATAAGTTCTATCTGGATTAATGATACGATGGCTTATTTAGTTGGTTCATTAATTGGTAAAACCCCACTAACAAAAATTTCCCCCAAAAAAACTTGGGAGGGAACTTTAGGTGGTATTATACTTTCTGTAATAATTGCAGGACTATTTTTTTCAAATTTCGATCCTAAAATTTTCATAAAACACTTTAAGTATGATTTTGCTAATTATCATTTTTACATAATCGCTGCCCTCTGTGCCATCTTTGGTACCCTTGGCGATTTATTCGAAAGCAAACTTAAACGTATGGCCAATGTAAAAGACAGTGGTAGTTTTATGCCCGGCCATGGTGGCTTTTTAGACAGATTTGATAGCTTACTTTTTGCAGTGCCAGCAGTGTGGGTGTATGTAAAGTTGTTTTTATAATTTTCACACAACGAAACAACGATAGCGAAGTACACAAAGCGTTGTTTCGCCGTAACCTTTGTATGCTTTGTGTGAAACCATAGTAAACCTTTATCTTTACATCTCAAAAACACTGCATGACAATTCATAGAGAAGGATATAAATCCATTGCTATTGGCACATTAATTTTTGGTGCAATCAATTTTATTTGTTGGTATTTTTTTAGTGCATCGCTACCTATTTTATGTTGGTTAATATTTGCAGCTACACTTTTTGTATTACTTTTTTTAGTTAGTTTTTTTAGAGTACCCAATCGTACATTAACAATTAACGAAAACCAGCTTATTGCACCAGCCGATGGTAAAGTAGTTGTTATAGAAGAAACGGTAGATGTTGAATATTTCAAAGACAAAAGATTACAGGTATCTATTTTTATGAGTCCTGCAAATGTGCATGTAAACCGTAATCCGCTAGGTGGCGAAGTGGTGTACAATAAATATCATAAAGGCAAATTTTTAGTAGCTTGGGATCCTAAAAGTAGCACCGATAACGAACGCCACAGTGTTGTAATAAAAAAAGGAAATACCGAGATTTTGGTAAAACAAATTGCTGGTGCTTTGGCAAAACGTATTGTAAATTATTTAAGTGTAGGGCAAAAGGTTAACCAAACCGATGAATTTGGCTTTATTAAATTTGGTAGCCGAGTAGATATGCTTTTACCAGTAGGTACTAAAATAAATGTACAATTAAATGAAGTTGTAAAAGGTGGAGTTACAGTTATAGCTACGCTATCGTAATTTAACCACAGCTTTACTCAGACTAAAGCATAGATATAAAAATTTTTCTGTGTTATCTATGAAACTAATCATCATAATCTGTGGGTTAACTTCAATTTTAACATTTTTATCTTGGCTACGCCATCATATTCTTCTATTTTTACATTGATTAATCACCAATAAATTATTACAAATGAAAAAGTTTTTATTATTAGCTACTGCAGCATTACTAGTTACAGGTGTAACATTTGCTGACAATGGTAAAAAGAAAAAGAAGAAATGTGCTAAAGGACAAACTTGTCACACTACTGCTGGTGCAGAGAAAAAATCTTGCGGTAAGGATGAGGCTGGTGTAAAAAAGGCTTGTTGCAAAGATAAAAAAACTGCAGAAGTTAAAATGTAATTAAATCTATTTTAGATTAGTAAACCTTTCACAAAATGAGAGGTTTTTTTATTTCTACCATCTGCATTATTAAAATAATGGGCAGGAAAAAATTAAAAAATATCCTCCAACTGTTTTAAATGAGTAACCGTATAAGTAGGTTGTAAACTTGTTGTTGCATTTATATGATTTACAAACACACAATCCATTCCAATATTAATAGCACCACTAATATCTGCATCCAAGTTATCTCCCAACATTACACTTTCTTGTAAACTAGCTCCAGATTGTTTTAAAGCGTACTCAAAAATTGCAGCATTAGGTTTTACACTATTGCTTTCTTCGCTGGTAATTATATGTGTAAAAAATGGAGTGAGATTACTGTATTTTAATTTGTTGTACTGAACATCTTTAAAACCATTAGTAATTAAGTGTAACGTATATTTTTTTTTGATTAAGTAATTCAGTATTTCTAGGGTGTAAGGAAATAATTTATCTCTTGTAGGCAATAACTCTAAAAAGTGATGACTGAATTTTTTTGCTAAAGGCTCATCTCCAATTTTAAAATCTAATAATGTACGGTACATTCTTCGCCACTTTAACTCTTCGCCACTTATTAAACCTTTGTTGTACTTATCCCATAAAATTTCGTTATGGTGTAAATAGCTTTTGTAAAAAGGTTCAAAATTGGACTGTAATTTTTCTGCTAACCTAAATTCTTCAAAAATTTTTTCTAATGAATCAATTGCATTGGCTTCAAAATCCCAAAGGGTATGATCCAAATCAAAAAAGAGGTGTTTGTATTTTTGCATTAAATAAATTAATTAATAAATAGAAATGTAAATTTACAAAACTATATTAACGCTTTAACTGTTAATAATAAAATAATTTAATTAAAAAATGTACGTAGTAATAACAGGGGCATCAAAAGGAATAGGAAAAGCCATTGCACAAAAATTTGCGGCAAATGGTTACAATTTAATTTTATGCTCAAAAAGCGATGTGGATTTATATAAAGCATTGGAAGAATTACAAACCAATTTTCCATCAGCACAAATAAAAGCAAAGCCATTTGATTTAAGTATTGATGCAAAAGCTTTTGGCGATTGGGTTTTAGCGAATAACATTACCCCCAATATTTTAATAAACAATGCTGGTTATTTTGAACCGGGTAATATTTATGATGAACCTGATGGCTCATTAGAAAAACAAATAGAAACAAATTTGTATAGTGCTTATAACCTTACCCGAAAATTACTCCCCAAAATGATGGAAGCAAGGAGTGGTCATATTTTTAATATTTGTTCTGTAGCATCTTTACAAGCTTATTCCAATGGGGGTAGTTATAGTATTAGCAAATTTGCTTTGGCAGGGTTTAGCAAAAATTTACGACAAGAGATGTTGCCTCACAGTATTAAAGTAACCACTGTTTACCCTGGTGCAGTGCTTACCAATAGCTGGGGTAATTTTGATAATAGTAAAAAAAGAATTATGGAGGTTAACGATGTTGCCGAAATGGTTTTCGCCGCATCTCAATTATCTATAGCAGCTTGTGTAGAGGAAATAGTAATGCGGCCGCAACAAGGCGATTTGTAGTAGCAGATTAACATTGTTTTAATACCATTTATCAAACCACTTCATCATCTTTATACCTAAATATTACTTTTGTATAAATGCTATTACATTTACAAAAAATCTTTTTATTTATTTTTATTTTATGTTGCCAACAAGTGGTTGGGCAAGTAAAATTTACTGCTACAGTTTCTACTAATTTTATTGGTAAAAATGATTTTGTACAATTAAAATTAATGGTAGAAAATGGGAACGATATAGGAAAAATTAACCCACCAGTTTTAAATGATTTTGAGGTGCAAAGCGGCCCAAATGAAGAAACAGGAATGACTTCAATTAATGGGAATGTAAAAAAATATTACGCATTAAATTACATCATTAAACCAAAAACAAACGGAACATTTACCATTGCACCCACCACCGCAATAGTTGATGGGGTTACTTACAAAAGTAACGCTGTTGTATTAAAAGTTTCAATTAAGGCTACAGTAGGTAACGCCATAAATCCTTCATTAATAAGTGGTTTAGATTTATTTGAACAGCAATCTAAAGAGCCTCTTTTTAAAGATCATATTTTAAAAAAAGGAGAAAATATTATGGAAAAAATAAAGCAAAATATGTTTGTTAAGGTAGATGTTACTAAAACAACTTGCTTTATTGGCGAACCAATTGTAGTTACTTATAAATTATATACAAGATTAAAAAGCGAAAGTAACATTGTAAAAAATCCCTCTTTTAATGGCTTTTCGGTAGTAGATATGGACCAGTCAAATGTAATGAGTTATACAATAGAAAAAGTAAGGGGGAAAGAATACAATGTGTATACTATTCGTAAAACACAATTATATCCTTTACAAGCTGGTATATTCGTTTTAGAAGAAGCAGAAGTGGAAAATGTAATTCATTTTATTAAGGAAGAGTATTTAAAAAATAACCAACACAATTTTTTTGATGATTTTAGACAAACTCCCTTACCGCCTGAAACAGTAGAAGATTATAAAATTGTATTGAAAAATAATGCTTTAAACATTCTTGTAAAAGCATTGCCAATGGATAATATGCCTAACAATTTTAAAGGCGCTGTTGGTAATTTTAGTATTGATGCCTTAGTTGAAAAAACAACCTTCGCCACTGATGAGTTGGGTAAATTAAAAATTTTATTGAGTGGAGAAGGGAATTTGCAATTGGTTACAGCACCCGAAATTAATTGGCCTAAGCATATCGAAACCTTTGAACCTAAACTAACTGAAGACCTAATTAAAAATGTAGTGCCCATTAGCGGTATTAAAACTATTGAATATCCTTTTGCTACAGATAGTATTGGCACGTTTAAGCTAGATAGTATTTCGTTTAGTTTTTTTGATGTTAAAAGTGGAAAATATAAAACCATTTATACAAGGCCAATAACCGTTACAGTTACAAAAGGCACAGGTAAAAAGCAATTTATTAATACGCCAGCTACTAATAAAAATAAAAACTTACTAAGTGCTTTTTTTGCAAACAGAAAAGTAGTAATTGGTACAATAGCAGTATTAATTTTAATAGTATTATTTTTTTGGTTAAGAAAAGATGAACGAAAAACTGCTACAGCAATTACTACAAAAACCAATGAAGAGGTAGAACGAAAAGCAATTGAAGAAAAAATAACGTTAGCTAATAAAGATTGGCTTACTCAAACTAAAAATTGCTTATTGACTAATGACGAAGCCAATTTTTATAAAATATTGAATACGGAGCTAATTGAGTTTATGTTGTACAAAACTGGTTTAGATAAAATGATATTTACAAAAAAAAATGCCATTGATTGGTTGGATGAAAATAAAGTAGGTGTACAAACTGTAAATCAGTATCAACAATTAGTAAACGAATTAGAAACTTATTT
>JANNWD010000137.1:0-1659 GCA_031408315.1 Bacteroidota bacterium | reverse complement strand
CAGCGGCGTCTTCGGCAGCAGCGGCGTCTTCGGCGGCAGCGGTGTATTCGGGGGCGACAGCGCTGTATTCGGCGGCAGCTGTTTATTCGTTGGCAGCGGTGTCTTCGGCTACAGCGGTGTGTTCAGCGGCTGCGGCAGCTGTGTATTCTTATTCGGCGGCGGCAGCAGCAGCGATTTATACGGTGGCAGCGGCAACGGTGTATTTGTTGGCAGCGGTGTATTCGGTGGCAGCTGTGTCGTCGGCGTCAGTGGTGGCAGCGGTGTCAGTGGTGCTGGCAGCAGTGTCTTCAGGGGCAATGGTGTCTTCGGTGTCAGTTGCGTCTTCGACGGCAGTTGAATCTTCAGCAAGAGTGGCATCTTATGCGGCAGCGTTTTGGGCAGCAGCGTTTTGGGCATTCGTTTCGCAGCGACGTCGTCAGCAGTGAACTTTTGTCTCGGTAGTTTTGGCTGCAGTATCTTGCTCAATGACGACGCCTCGCCTTCGGTGGCAGTGTAGTCTCAAGGAGTTAAGCGTCGATGCTGACAGTTGTGATAACATGTAGTAGTTACTATTCTTTTTAGTTCAGCTAAATCTTATAGGTCGGATACCCCTCTGCGTCCTGTGGTGCTTTTGCTGCCTTTGTCGACTTAGCCCAATCCAACACTGACGGCTTTTTGGGGGCTTCTTTGGTTGACCATTTCGATGTGCCAGATTTCATGGTTGCAGGTTTCGACGCAGCTGGCTTTGGCGCAGGGTTCTTCGATGTCGGTGTTGCTGGTTTTGCTAAAGCCGACTTAAAGGCGGGCTTCAGAGCTGTAGAGAGGTGCCCCGTGATACCAAGGCGCTTCTTATACGTAACAATCCGAGCGCCAACGCCAATAAAGTATCCTTGGTCTCTTGCCTTCTTGGCATTTGTTAGTGGAGCTCTCAGGCCTGCAGCTTCCTCCCAAGCCCGTAGTTTCTTTAAGCAAAGCGTTTCCACGGCTGAAGCTGTCACCATAGTCTCTCTTTCAGAACGGCCTGGCGTGCGCAGCTGATTCCACTGCTCATCACTGATAACACACTCCACGAGCTCCATTGCAGCCTTGTACTTTGCTGTCTCAGTGAGGTGGGTCAGAGTGATACTTCCAAGCCTGTCTTTTCCCGCCCGCGCAGGAAAGAGACCACTCCTGTACATGTAAGCCAGGATATCGGCAATGGGGTTTTTAGCAGAGCTTTGACTAGCAGCATCTGCCATTGACGTATGCTCGAGAAAAGCCCTTGAACCAGGATCCTCGCTGTGTCGTTTTCGAGCTCGGTCGGCCTCTGCCTGGTCAAAGCGTCTTTTACCGACAGGCTCTGCGCTCTCACTTGCAGTCTGCTGCAACTCCGCAATCCCTGTACCAGCACTGTCATTTGACACACTTGGAGATACGTTTCCCGGTGACCTGCGGCGCTGGGGGCTATCCTGCCGATGCACAGTTCGCGAAATAGATGCAAGCGTCACTCCTAAGTGATCGATCGAGCGCTGCTGGTCCTCAGCAACAGTTTTAACAGCCCCCGTGACTTCCATCAGCTTATGCATATTTGCATTGCACTGGGCTAGGCAGGCTCCGAAGCCATGCAATGCGGGATCGAGGTGGTCGGGATTGCGCGCAACAAAGTCGGTTTTGATCTTGCCAGACCATTTACGGAGAACC
>JANNWD010000136.1:0-2664 GCA_031408315.1 Bacteroidota bacterium | reverse complement strand
CCCAACTGGGTTGATGATTGGGGATATAGTTACCCAAAAAGATTCTTGCAATGGCGGTTAATAAGAGATTGTCAGCTAATACTGGTTGATCGCGTCCAACGCGGCTGCGGAGTGGTGCGGGAGCGGATTGTCCGACAAAGGGGAGAACGATAAATTCGGTGATGCGAACGGGAGCTTGAGCGGCAATTGCTTGTTGTTGAATCTGTATCAACTGCTCAAAATGAGCGATTTGTTGAGCGGGTGTCTCGATATGTCCAGCCAGCATCGTGCTAGTAGTCGGCATTCCCAATCGATGGGCGGTAGTGACGATTTCGATCCAAGTCGCGCTATCAATTTTTTCAGGACAGATCACCCGCCGGACTCGATCATCTAGCACTTCGGCGGCTGTCCCTGGCATCGAGCCGACTCCAGCCTGTTGAAGCGCGACAATCACCTCGGCGTAGCTCAAGCCATCTTGCCGAGCGATAAACTCGATTTCCTGGGGCGAAAAAGCGTGCAGATGCAGTTGGGGAAAAGTCGTTTTAATGGCAGTGACTAGTTCTAAATAATATGCTAGAGATCGACCATCAATCTTTGCACCTGGATGTAATCCGCCCTGCATACAGATTTCTGTTGCTGATAGCGCGACTGCATCAGCGGCTTTTGCTAATATTTCCTCGGTACTCAGCCAAAATGCGTCTTCGGTACCTGCATCTCTTCTGAAAGCACAGAAGCTACAGTGCTGTTCGCAGATGTTTGTGAAATTGATGTTGCGGTTGATCACATAGGTGACGGTATCGCCGACTTGAATCTGACGCAACCTGTCAGCAGTTACCCGAATTCGCTCGATCGTATCGGGAGCTGTTTGAGTTAGAAGTGTTAGTGCATCTGCGGTTGAGATGTCTTCACCATTGAGTGCTCGATCGAGAATGTCGTCAATTAAGTTAATGTCTGAAGCAGTTGGTGAAGCGATCATTTCAGACATATCAAAAGGTGGATATACATATCTATTTTAGTCAATTTAGAATCAATACTTCGATCTTTAGAGTCTTATTAGTCAATGGCTGGTAATTGTTGACCATATTTCTTGGCTGTTTCCAACCATAAGTTAGTGACAATCTTCAACTCAGCGAGAGCTTCCTCCATAGTGTCACCTTGTGCCAAGCAGCCCTTCAATGCGGGGATTTCAATCACGTAGCCGCCCTCTTCACATTCATAAATGATGGTTTGATATTCCATTAGTCATCATCCTCTAGTTCTGAGTCGGCTGCTTCGATCGATTCCAAAATCTTTTCAACGTAAATAATTTTTACCTTGTTGTTTTGGATCGGAATCACTAAGATAGTTTCGGCATAGATATAAACATGATAACTGTCAGTAACAGTATCGAGATAGAAGCCTTCGTATTCGAGTAGATTACGGATGTCAGCAAAGGTTGCGTTCTGGGGGCTGTTTGTCAGTCGATTACCTACGGTAGGCTATGCCAACGATCGGTTTTTCTCTTTTGCCCATGTGCTAATCTGATATTAGTAGGATCATTCATCGATTCAAATAAGTCGATTAGTTTGGCTTGAGCACAGATTCGATCGCGTTGATTAGATCTGATTGGGAGTATGGCTTGGTGATGTACACATCAATGCCCTGCTTCTGTCCCCAAAACCGATCCAGATCTCGATCGCGCGCAGTACAAGCGATAATCGGAATATTTTCAGTATCTGGATAAACCTTCAATAACCGACAAAACTCGAAGCCATTTACTCCTTCCATTGTAATGTCAGTAATAATTAGATCTGGCTTTTCGTTTGCAGCTAATTCCATTCCATCTGCGGCATTATTGGTAGAGATAACTTGATAATTATTCTGCTCTAAATAAAGAGTGATTAAATCTCGTTCAGATTGACTATCCTCGACAACTAAAATTTTCTTCACTGATTTGATTTATTAAACTGAATTAATTTGGCTTTGATGATTTAGCTAATAGGAGTACTCAATCGTAAGCAATACTTTTGTGAGTACTCCTATTGTATTCTATCGCTTGCTGTGTTTTTTCAATCAAAGGGTAGCAATAGTCTACTGATAATCTTCAGGCTAGGTTTAGCCGTCTACTTCCCTACTGATTGCGGCACTACCGCCGACTTTGCTAGCAAACCAACTCAGCAATCCAACGACAAAAATAGCGGCAAATGTGGCGATAACGGCATAGGTGTAAAGAGCTGCTAGGGAATCTGCTTCTCCCAAAAATTTTTTGAAGGTAGCCTTGATTGCGTCATTCCAGGCGAGTGCAGCGACAAAGCCGAGGGATGCAGAGGCTAGGGTGATCATCGTTTGGAGCAATGAGCGAATCGTCGTGAGCGATCGATTGCGGAGATCGGCTTGTCTAGACATGGTATTTGTAGATAAAATTTTGTAATTTTAGTCTAGCCTAGCAGGGGTAAAAAATTCTCTCGTTGACCCACACTAGCTAAATCTGTTTCAATATAGAGGTAAATAATTCAGAATCACCACCCTGAGTATGACAGCCATTTCGATCATTGCGGATGAATCTGAAGTAGACAACCAGAGCGAATCTGAGACTTTTCAATGGACGCAGCAATGGTATCCAGTTGCCGTAATTGAATTTTTGGATCCCAACAAACCCCATGCCTTTCAATTATTGGGGAAAGATGTGGTGTTGTGGCGGGATGG
>JANNWD010000135.1:0-13011 GCA_031408315.1 Bacteroidota bacterium | reverse complement strand
CGGGCTTTACGCCGAATGCCATCAACACACGCCGAATCAAAAGCGCGGCTTCAGCGGCTTGCGAACCAACGTAAGTATGCGCTTCATCCAACACAACCCATTGCAATTTCCCTTGCGATTGGGAAATGATCGGCGCATCAGCTGTGCGAACCAACAAATATTCGAGCATCGTCGCATTTGTTACCAACAGCGAAGGCGGCAAGGCGCGTAATGATTTGCGGTCAAGCACTTCATTCGGGTAATTGCGGTGCAAATGATTCGGCAGAGTTTCGGGTGTGTTGCCGTTATAAAGACAAAATCGAATATCACCGCCGAAAGCGTGCGTCCAAGCCCGAAAACGATCACGCTGGCTGTTAATCAGCGCATTCAAAGGATACAGAAAAAGTGCGCGGACACCGATTAGTTTGCTTTTTAATTGTTCACTTTCGCGCACCAAACTATCTAAAATCGGCACCATAAAACATTCGGTTTTGCCTGAACCCGTGCCGCTCGCCACGACTAAAGATTTCGGAGTTTTTTCCGATAATTTTTTCCACGCTTCAATTTGATGAACGTAAGGATGTTGATCTGTGGCAAAACGATAATCTTTTCGCAGTTCTTCGGGTGGCGCATCCATTGCCGCAACCAATGCCGGCGATAACAAATTCCCCGCCAAATCCGCCATCGTTAATTGATGTTGTTTCCACCCGAAAACCGCTTCAAAAGTCGGATCAGCCAAATATGCGCCCGGTTCGCCGTAAGGTCGGTTAAATACTTCAAACAAATGACGTTGCAGCGGCACATTGGCAAATGCAAGATTGCCGATTGAAGAAAGTTTGGCGCGGTCTGCAAGCGCGGGAAGAAGTTCGGAAAAGTATTTGTTATTCATAATTATTTTCATCCAATAATCCATCCGCCAGACAGCGAACGATAGTCCAGTTGTAGGCTTCATCAAACCACTCGGTATCAAAAGCGCGGAAAGTTCTCAATAAATGGATTTTTGCCGCATCTTTCAGCCACGATGCCGATTTGCCTAAAGCCGATTCAGCCGCCAATAGTAAAGGCGTGTTGATAATATCGTTTTGGTAATCGAAATTTTCTTGATGAAAATAGCGATGCGTTCTCTTATCAGCCCATCTTTTTTCTAAAATTTTGTCGGTGTCGTAAAACCATTCTTCATCACTGTGAATCCGCCGTAAATTCATCAAATGTCCGTCTTTATCAATAAGCAGATGACTGCCGGCAAAATCACCCAACTTTCGCAAGTTGCGAAAATCATCTTGTTTGTCGGTGAAAAATTCAGCCGAAGCAATTCCCAGCAAAAATGAAAGTCCTGCGTGCGCGGCGGTTAAAGTATCAATCCGTTTTTCGCAATGTGAGTTAAAAACTATTTCCCCAATTTCTGCATCAAATTTCGACAAACAATGATCATTAGATTGTCGAATGGCATTTTTCCAAACCACAAACGGAATCACTTCCCAAGTGAACGGGAGTTCTTTTTCAAATCGGCGAACAAATCCCTGCGGCAGATTGCCGAATCGAAAGGCTAAAGCCGCCATTCCATCCGTCGAATGTGCAAATCTGCGCCAAAGGTCTAAAGTCGTCAACGGTAAATGTGCGGTTAAATTTGCAAAACGGCTGACAGTTTCCCATTCCGAATGGTGAAAATTTTGCGCCATTGCTTTTATCAATTTATCCAGTTCCTTCTCTCTTTCGTGCCAAACCGGAAGCGCAACGGCGCGGGTCAAATCGTTTTCGGGGTTCGATTCGCCTGCAACATTCCACAAAGTCGGACGAAAAGTTTTGTTTGAATTTTCTGCCGGATAAATCAACCACAAACCCGCTTCTCTGGTTTCCGGCGCAAATAGCCATTTGGCTTTGCCGTCTTCCGTTGTTCCGTTAAATTCAAGCGTTATCGGTTCTTCGTCAGGTTTTTCGAGTCTGAAAGCGCAAACGGTGAGGTCATTCGGATCAACTTCAATCAAAACTTCCGACTCGTTTCTCTCCATCAAATTTTCGTAACGGGCAATGTCGAGCGTAAATGATTCGTCGTTACCGATCATTAAAATCATCTTCACTCTCGAATCGGGCGCGTCATCGAGCGAAAGCAGATGATTGATGTCCGTCAAAAAATCCGTCAGACGAACATTGAGCGAAATTGCGTCGGGCAAGGTCTGCAAAATTCGTTTGCGCGAAACTTTATCGTTGCCGGTTTTGAGAATAATTTGAATTCGTTTGTCGTTTCCGCTTGCGCCGAGAACGCTGAACCTCGTGCCAATCAGTTGATTGACCGACAAAAACGAACCGTCTTTAATTTCTTCGCCGCGACTGTCGAAAGCGCGTGTTCCTCTTGCCGGAAAAGGAATTGTCAAACGCGCCGGCGTTGAAGTGTGATGCCAGAAAACTTCGACCGTTATCTGTGCAGGAGCGCGGTGTTCGGGTGCAACGGAAATTTCCAGCGTTGAAGATTGTCCGTGTGAGCGATGCTTAAAATTGACGTTCGGCGTTTTTACAATCGCGTCGGACAACTTCCAGTCATTAAAACTTATCGAACCAGAAAGCGAATTCTGCGCTTTGAAAACGAGATTAGCCGAGGGCGGAAGTAAGGTCATTGCGGTTTTGTGTTTTAATTCGCCGTCTTCCGCGAAAGTTAATGTCACTGGACCGAGCCAATCATTAGTAAAACTTGCGCCGATTGCCGAACAATTGATTCCCTGATTGATCTTTAAAGCGTTTCCGTCCTCATCAACGCGAAAAAAAATCGGTTTTCCTTTGAAAGCGATTGACGGTTTGAGGAATTCGAGCCAGTAACGCTGTCCGCGCCATTCGTAATTTTCGCCCGCTTCAGCCGCGCTTTGAACTCGAATCTGACAGCCCAAACCGTTTGAGGCTTCGACACAAACGGTTTTTGTAATTTTGAAAACTTCGCGGCGGAGATAATCTAAAGTTCCGATATTTTCCGCGTTTTCATCAAAATTGGCAGCAATTTTCCAATCCGTCGGAAGCGAAACAACCGCTTCGTTTTCAGCAACGCCGACCGCGCCTTGACCGACAAAACGAATTAACGAGCCGTCATTGACAAAAATCCACGGCAAATCTTCATCAATTGTTTGTCCTTTTATAGCGGATGTCGTCCAGATGCGTCCGTCTGCCGCAGTCAAACGTAAAATATGTTCCGATAAAGCCGTTTCACCATTAAAACTCCAATTTGTTGTTTCGATGCGAAAAGCCGGATTTCCCGCTATTTTGCGGATTTTGGCGATGTGCGTTTTGTTTCCAGCAGTAACGGATAATTCGGCGAAACGAGGCAGATTTTCTTCATCTTCCTTAAATAAATCAACGAGTTTTTTGGCTTCAATAGTTTCGGGCAGACTTATAGTTGAAAAGATTTGCCATTCGTGTTCGGCAAATTCCAAAAATCTTTCAACAGGCAAACAAACAGTCGGTTTCGGGCGGCGAATACTTGCCGCTTCGCGCACGAGTTGTTCAATCAGCGAAACGGCTTGATTGTCTTCAATCGGGAGCGGAAATTGATTGCGCCAACCGGGAACAGCAGCATTCAATTTCTCAATCGCATCATTTGCCGAAGTCAAATTTGCCTTTTGTTTCAAAAGCAAAATTGTTGCGGCAACTTCTGCCAGCAATTTGAAAATCTCCGTTTGACGATAGCTTTTCGGTAATTCGTTTTGAAATGTAACAATCCAGTTTTCAATATCTTCATTTTCAACCCGGCGATTGTTTGCTATTCGCAATACTTTTCCCAATAAACGTCCGATGTTGCCGCGAGCCGTTGCCAAGGCTTTCATCGGCAAACCGCCCTGCATCGCAATCGAACCGAGAAAACGAAAGCCGATGCCTTCCATTGTGCGAAGTTTCCAAAAAGCTAAACCGTTTTTGATGCAATCGCTGCGCTGTAAATGATTCCATTCAACAGAATTTGCCCGCAAATCCTGCAAAATCGGCTCCCACGAAAAACCACTGCCGTCGTATCTTCTGCGCCACCATTCGGCACAATATAAAACGAACATTTGCGAAAAAACCGGACGTTTGGCAATTCGCGCAAATCCGAGATGTTGTTGCCCAACGGCGACATAATATCTCAGCAAATCTTCCAATTCGGCAAATTCGTCATTTGTAATGCGGTATTGATAAATCTGCCGTCCGGTGCGCCGAGTTCGTGTCTGGACAATAAATCATTTGTCCAATCAGATAAAGTTCGATTTTCTTGAGTAGAAATCATAATTGTAAAGTTTTTTTCAGTTACAAAATCAATCTATTTGTTGAAATGAATCGTGATTATGCGGCTAATGCAAGTGTTTTGGTTACTTGAGAATTTTCGTTAATCCTCTTTTCAAAATAAGGCACAAGTAGCGGTGCTTTTTGAAAGTTGATGCAGTAATAAATTTCCCGCGTGCATTCGACATCGCGCATACAATACAAAGCTATTTCGTGATGTTCACCGGCTTGGTAGAAATCATAAATTCGGCTGCCGTCAATGTCGCCGATTTTTGAAGAACAAACGCCGATAGCATCTGCTACATCATTTAGTGAAATTCGATGTCCCCACAAAGACCATTCCCACATCGTGTCGTAAATCGGAGCGTTGCGGTAGCGGCGAAAAGAGATTTTCGGGGGCTTAACTCTATTTATAATTGACCTTTTAATGATAAATGGCAAGTCAAAATCCAAAATATTGTGACCGATAAATAAGTCTTTGTATTCGTTGATTTCGCCGATAAAACTCCAAAACGAGCGCAGAGTTCGGGCTTCGTCCAGATGAAACAAACCAGTTTCGCGGTCTCGCCCGAAAAGTCCTTGATGCGTTACGACATTGTTTTCTTCGATTATTAACCCAATCGTCAATATCCGACCTTTTTCGGCTTTTAATGCCAAATTTTTGAAATCTTGATCTTCGCAAATTTCTAAATCGGCAGTTGCCTGCATCGTTTCTTTGTCCGGCGGTAATGTTTCAATGTCTAAAAAGATTTTTCTCATAAGTTTTTTCTCCGCCGCTGTTATTGCACAACCCGTGCCAAACTCTGATTTTTTGAAATCTGCCTGTCTTTTATTGCCTTTTTGTAAATTTACGGTTTACTGAAAAAGATTGGAGTAATAAGATTATTTACAATATAATAAAATAATTTATGAAAATACTACTAGCTTGGATTGGATTTACCGATGTTCACGCTTCCGAAAATGATCCGAAAGCAGGTTTAGGACCGATTGGACAAGTTCTGCAATCGCGCAAATTTGATCGTGTAGTCTTGTTTGACAATCTGAAAAAAGAGCAAAGTTCCGCTTATCAAAAATGGCTGGCGGAACAAACAAAAATACCTTTTGAAATTCGTTCCGCACGGCTTTCGAGTCCAACCGAATTCGGCGAAATTTATCAAAGAGTAATTGAGAATATTGTAAAAATCAAATCAAAATATCCCGATGCCGCTTTAACCTTTCATCTCAGCCCCGGAACTCCGGCAATGGCGGCGGTTTGGATTATCGTTTCTAAAACGCGGTTTCCAGCAGAACTGATTGAATCCTCAATACAATCAGGTGTCAAAACAGTTGCCGTTCCGTTTGAGATTACCGCCGAATTTATCCCCGACTTGATTCGTCAAACAGATAAGCAATTGGAAAAAGCCGTCAAGGATTTTTCAACGGCGGCGGAATTTGGCGACATCATCTATGAAAGTTCGCAAATGCACGAAACAATAGAATTAGCGCAAGCCGTTGCCTTACATAATGTTTCGGTTTTAATCGAAGGTGAATCCGGCACAGGAAAAGAACTTTTTGCAAAAGCCATTCATCGTTCAAGCCCGCGTCAAGCAAAACCTTTTGTTGCAGTAAATTGCGGCGCGATTCCTTTGGAGTTAATTGAATCGGAACTATTCGGACATAAAAAAGGCGCATTTACCGACGCTAAGGAAAATCGGACGGGATTGTTTGAAGAAGCAAATGACGGAACAATTTTTCTCGACGAAATCGGTGAATTGCCGCTTCGCGCACAGGTTAGACTCTTGCGCGTTTTGCAGGAAAATCAAATTACTCCGGTCGGCGATAATAAACCGAAAAATATAAATGTCCGCGTTATCAGCGCAACCAACCGAAACCTTCTGACCGAAGTTTCAAAAGGGAATTTTCGTGAAGACTTATTCTACCGTCTCGCTGTTTTTCCAATCTATTTGCCGCCTCTGCGCGAAAGATCAGGCGATTTGCAACTGCTAATAAAGCACTTTTTGCACAATTTAAATTCTGAAAATACCGGAAATCTTTGGAAAGCCGATAAAATTCTGAAGCCGGATGCGGAAAAAACTCTGATAAACCATCAGTGGGCAGGAAATGTCCGAGAATTACAAAACACGATTTTACGGCTGTGCATTATGACCAAAGACCCGGAAATTACTGAGAGAAATGTTAAAAAAGCATTGTTTTCCGTGAAAGATAAGTTTGACGAAAGAATTCTGAATCGCTCGCTTGGAAGTAGTTTCAGTTTGCCGAAAATTCTCGGGGAAGTCGCCCGACATTATTTGAAGCGAGCTTTAAGTGAAACAAATCAAAACAAATCAAGAGCCGCCAAATTAGTTGATTTACCTAACTATCAAACATTTGATAACTGGTTAGAGAAATACGGTTTACGAGAATTGAATGATAAATAGAGTTAGAGATATATTTAATTCGGATAAGACACGACGCGCAGAAGTTTTTTGATTTCTTCCGGCACAATCGGCGCAAGTCTGCCTTCAATCCGGGCAGATGCGGCAGCGACCTCCCGCGCTAAATCTTCAAGTTCGCCAGTTCGTGCCGGAAAAGTGGTTCAAATTGTGTAATTGACGAATACATTTTGCCGATTATTTTGCTAGTGATGTGTCCTAATAAAAGTGGAGAAAAAACTCTCTTTGCTAGAATGAGAGTATGAAAAGAAAATATGATGCCGATTTCAAGCGAAATACGGTGCAAAAAGTTTTAGATGGGCAATCGGCAGCAAGTGTCGCCCGCGAGTTAGGAATTGGAGAAAATCTGATTTATAACTGGAAAAAAGCTCTTTTGCAAAATGGAAATGGGATTCACAGTTCGAGTGAATTAACTGAAATTACGGCTTTGAAAAAGCGAAATCGAGAACTCGAAATGGAGGTCGAAATCCTAAAAAAGGCGACCCTTATCTTCGGCAGAGGAAGTTAAAGAGATACAAATTCATTGATGATGAGAAAGGAAATTATCCGTTAAAACTCCTCTGTCGGGTGCTGGAAGTTTCCCAAAGTGGATATTATGCGTGGCGCAAAAGGCTGACGATTCCGCCCAAACCAAGACGCAAAACTTTGGCTGAATTGGTCAAAAACTGTTATTTTGAGAATCGCCGAAGATACGGAGTGCGAAGAATTAAAGCTTCGTTAAATAAGCAAGGTGTCAAAATTGGCAAATTTCAAGTGAATTCATTGATGAAGGAACAAGGATTAGTAGCAATTGCGCCAAAGCAGTTTGTTCCCAAAACAACAGATTCCAAAGGCACGCTTGCTTCGCCTAATTTGTTGAAAGACGTGAAGTTAAAGGAATGTGCGCCAACTAAAATCATCATTGGCGACATCACTTATATTCCGCTCATAAATGGCAGTTGGTGTTATTTGGCAATCTGGCAAGATAAAGTCACGAGACGAATAATTGGTTAGAGTTTGGCAGCCACAATGACGGCAGAATTAGTCATTTCAGCCTTGGAAAAAGCCATTAGAAACGGGTTGGTCAAAGCTGGAGCAATCATTCATTCGGACCTAGGCAGTCAATATGCGTCAAATGGTTTTCGTGAATTATTGAGGACTAATTGTTTTCGTCAAAGTATGAGCGGAAAAGGAAATTGTTACGACAACGCTCAAGCGGAGAGTTTCTTTTCGAGATTCAAAGCCGAACTCATCGAAGGCGGAGCCTTTACCAATTTAGAGGAAGCCCGGTCAGAGATTTTTACTTATATTGAAGGCTATTACAATCGGGACAGATTACATTCAAGTTTGGGCTATCAAAGTCCAATCGAATTTGAAGCGGAATGGAAAATCAAAAATGGTGGAAAGATAAGGAGTTTTTTGTCTACTAAAACTTGACCTTTCAAAAAATCAAACTTAAGAAATTCTTAATCCTAGATGATCGCAAGGTGCGTCAGTCAAATCCTGCTCGACTCCGAGATATTTTTCCGTTGTCTGAATCGAATCGTGTCCTAAAGATAATTGAATCTGGTCAATCGGCGAGCCGCCTTTGTGCGCGAGTTTTGCAAATGTTCTTCGTAAATCGTGTGGCGCAATGCCTTGATTTTCCAGTTTTAGAGCATAACCGGCGACAATATCCCGAATTGCTTGAGGCGTGATTGATTCGCCCATCAGATTGTCGCCTTTATTAACTCGTCGGAAAACAAATCCGTTTTCTAAATGAGCAACTGTTTTCCAACTATCCACACACGCCTTCGCCCATGAAGGCATCGGGATGGTTCGCATCTTGTCGCGTTTACCGACAATATCCACAATTGCCCAACGTCCTTCACGTTGTTCGATATGAGAAAAGGAAAGAATCGAGGCTTCTGCACGGCGCAGACCGCAGCCGAGCAATACCGCCAGCAACGCACGGTCACGCACTCCTTTCAAAGTTTTCACATCCGGCGCGTTGAGCCATTTTTGAGCTTCTTCTTTCGACAACCAGTTTCCCGTGCGCCTGCCGCGAAACGGCACACCTTTAACAGCCCGAATTCCGTTTGCCAGACGCGAATCAATCAAATTATTGTCTTCAGCTTCAGACGCAAGTTTTCTAATCGCCGAAAGTTTTTGATTAATGGTTGCGGAAGAAAGTTTGGCGGCGCGTAGAGTTTTAACATAACGGTTAATCAAAGCCTTATTTAATTCAGGGCGATTTTCCAAAGCGTGCCAGAAGAAAAATTCTTGCAGATGTCTCTGATATGCACGGCGTGAATTTTCACTCGGCAAACCATCAATCACCATCGCAATGATTTTTTGCTCCTGCGAATTTAGTTTTTGCTTTAAGACCAGACTTTCATTTGTCATTGTTTTTGTAAAATCGAATTTTTTACATTTCGGTTAAAATTTGTCTTTTAAGCGCAAAATTGAGAAATTCAGGTCAATTACAAGAAAAACTTGCCTCATAAATCGTTTCTAAGCGATTTTTTCAAACCAAGGTTGGCTTGACCATTCGTAAAATTTCGGTATTTTTCGACAATTTGCAAATTTTACGCGATTTTCCTACTTCACAAATAAAATTAGCACAAGAACTTCTCTTTTGTAAATAGCTTTCTATAAACTAAATTATCATAACCTATTTTTCAACTTTATTTCAGATAAATTTTTATCGAAAAGGTTATAGTGAAAAACAGTTGTGTCTGATTTTATTTATTGTCTTTTTCCAATGTCCGAAATAAATTTTCCGCGCGGCAGAGCCGCGAGGTATTGAATCGGAATTTTTATTTTTCCTTATTTCCGTAGCAGAGCTACGGGGAATTAAACCTATAAGGAACGATTAAACCTATAAGGAACGATTAAATTCAACATTTTCGTGAGTTCATTTTTCGCATCTGTCATTTGATCCCTTGAAAAGTGAAAAGATTTCTTTTTATTCTCCACAAAGTCGTAAATGCTGATTTTTATTTCTTGTTCATCAACCTTTAATATTTCGGCATAGGCAGATTGAATAAGCGGAAGCCTGATTTCATTTTCCCACTCGACAGGTTTATTTGTATAAAGCCAAGCCGTGTAGCCATCCGGGGTAATATCAAGCCGGGGAATTTCGCCGCTGATACGGAAACCCGCCTCTTTAAATTCCGAATTTAGCGGGATAACAAGAATGTCTTTAACCCTAAAGACGCTCGCACCGGTATCTTTGAAATCCAAAATATAATGTCCTAATTTTTCAATGTATTGTGCCAGATGTCTCTGATCTTTAAATTGTTTGGCGAAATTCGTTTCCAAATAATCTTGGGCAAAATTTGAGTCATTACCGTTGCGATGAAAGGTGTGAACTGAACGAACAAGCGTTCGGTATTTGCTTTTCGGATTGAAGTTGAATCCGGTAGTGTTGCGCCGTTTTTTTAAATATGCGTCCGGGTTACGACGTGCCTCTTCAAGTTCTCTAATCGGGATTTTCATTTTTTCTTCTGACGTTTATTATTCGGTTCTGCTTTCAAATTTGATTTTCCCTTTTTGGCATCATCGGGTTTTACTTTCTGCGGTGTAGTTTTCGCAACAGTGCTGATATCCGGTCCCAAAAGTTTATTGGCAGATGGATATTTGCTGAAAATTGCGCGTGTTTCTTGAGCAAATCTTCGATACATTTTAACAGCCATTTCTTGATTAATGAAGGGACTTATCAAATCCGGGTAATTAAATTCGAGATCCGCGTCGTTGAAAATAGCAAAAGTTTTGGCAAACTCCGCTAATTCACTGATATTTCGCCGCCCTTCATCATCAGTTTTTAATTTATCCAGATCCTCATTGAGCAAATCCCTCGCAAATTCATGTATTTTCAATCCGCCATATTCAGTCGAAATCCGGCGAATTAAACACGGAACGCAATCGCCGCAGTGATTATACTCTTTGCTCAAACGCGAACCACGCCAGCAACTAACGGAGATTTCAACGGCTTTTGAATGATATTTTACTAACTTGGAAATTGTTTCCGCCTTGGTGTTATAAAGATAAGGATTAGAAATTTCGATTGGAAACCTTAATAAGTTGGTAAAGTAGTTCCCAACTTCGTGAACGAATTCAGGATGGGCGGTGTGTGTCGAAAATGCTCCGATTCTCGATGCACTCAACGGAAGATGAATCGCCATTTGACCGTTTTCGGCAATCATCACCAGTTCACTTTTGCCGCGCCTTCTTGCCGCCAACGCAGCAATCGTTAAAAACATAAACGAGCGAGTGCGCTGGGTTTCCTCGCGGGCATCGTCGGACGGAAAATCAAAACCTTTATTCTTACGTCCGCCGGTGCGGATAACCACCCAATCAGGCTCTGCTTTGTAATGATTTTTTAAATACTCGATTAAATTTTGCTGGCTGCTGCGGGTTGTCGGATTTGCCGTGATATGGCTTGCCAACTGAACTGCTTCGACTCCAAATTCATCCATTAAATCTACCGCACCGGCGAGTGAATCCAAGCCGCCTGAAAACAGTAAGGTTTTTCCAACGCTTTGTTTCCATTCTCGCTGCTGTTCCTGACTTTCGCTCGTTTTTAATTGAGTAAAATTAATTATCCAATTATCGTGCGAAAGCAGCCATAGAATTTGAACAAGCTGATCATTGAGGCGTTCAAAAGCGTGAAAATTAACGACCGGAATCGTAACTTCTATACTGCGGGTGATTTCTTCGCGTTCACCTCTTTTAAACGCCAAATCGCAAGCGTAAATTGTCGAAGCCAAAATAATCAAATCTTTTTCGAGACTCGTCGGGTCGGGAAAATATTTTGAGAAATCAGCGATTCCGGTTCGCAGATTAAAATCCGGCTTGAGAAGCAGCGGATTAAGTTCGGCAGGAGGAGTCTGATTTTCAAACGAAACAACTGCTTTATAAATGTTACTCATCCCCTTTTCTCCGTTAGTTGTTTGATAACCGCTCCGGTATATTCGCGCCACTGACTTTCACTGACACTTGATGATGTTTCAACGGCTTTGACCGATTGAACTGCTGCATTTGTGACTGTCTGTTTGAAATTGATTGAATCGCCGACGTTTTTATTCCGAAATTCCGATCCGACAAAGCCCGACAAATCCCGCGAAAGTAGATAGTTAGAGGCTTCGGCAAATAATCTTTCATTAAATGTCTGACTTTTATTTTGAGCATTTAAGGATTGAAGAGCGGCGCGGCGGGCAATTTCGACTCCGAGAGAATTTTGTCTTGATAAGGCAATTTCCCGATTTATCGCTGATGCAATCTCGATTGAAGTTCCTGATTGTCCGACGATCTCTCGCAAACGATTAACAATCGGTGTAGAAAGTTGTTCGGATAAGTTTCCCGATTCCTGATTCGTCGCTGCCCGCCAGATTTCACGAAGCACGCGGTCAACGGGAAAATTGTCCGATTTGTAAGTAGCTTGGGCTGCCTCCCAATTTCGAGTCTTTGGTGACGGTTGACTGACTGAAGTTCCCATAATTTTATTCTAATGGCGAATTACACCATCTTTGCGGCGTTCGCGCAAATCTTCAACCACTCTGGCGGTTTGGATCAGACCGCCCGAAAACACCCTTTTCCAATCTATACTTTGCCGGTAAACCGGGAGTTCAATAAATAATTTAACAATTTCACCCATTTCTTTCGCGGTTAAAAACGATAACGGAACTCCGCATTCGGCTAAAAGTTCGCGGGAACGATCTTCGAGAGTATTAGAATGTTGAAAAAAGCCGGAAATAACTAAAAACGAATTAACACGCCCGACGTAATTCTGGTAACGCCGATGAAACGCATTAACATAATCCGCGAATTGTCTCATCGAGTTACTGCTTATTTCATAGCCTTTGTGCGCGGCTTTACAATCATAAAGCAGTAAAACGGTTCCGCCGAACGCTATTCCGTCCGGCAATTTCTCAAACAATCGTTCCTGACCATACCTGATTACTCTGTGCTGCAATAGAAATTGTAAGCCGACATAAACATATTCTTCAAATAATTCATCGGCTTTTCCCGTCAGACCTGCCGGCAATTTGTTGCGCCCCAAAATTTCCAAATGCTCCGGGTAGAAATCTTCTAATGGTAAGTAAGAGTAAACTGTTCCGCCCAGCCTCTGAAAAAAAGTTTTAGGCGAAATTACAGGTATTCCGTCAGTTTCCGATTCGGCAAAACTACCGACTAAAACCAAATATTCGGAACAATAAGTCGCCGATTTTTGAAGAGCTTTATAATCGGTCGGCGAAAAATTTTCACCATCGCTAAACGCAATCAGGTAATTTGCCTTTACTCCGAACTCATCGTAACGAAACATATGGAAGGCAATATAAGAAGGCTTTCTGGAGAAATTTGTGATTACAAAACCAGAGCTAAAAAGGGTTCGGTGAATAGT
>JANNWD010000134.1:0-1726 GCA_031408315.1 Bacteroidota bacterium | reverse complement strand
GTATTATTTTTTCCAGTAGTGTTGCTAAAAAGAGCTGTATGACCATTGGCTGTATTATTGTCCCCTGTAGTGTTGTTTTGAAGAGCTAAGTTGCCGTTAGCCAGATTATTGTTTCCTGTAGTATTACTATAAAGGGCATATTTTCCAGTAGCCGTATTTTGTCCACCGGTAGTGTTGCTTCTAAGAGCGTTTGCTCCATTAGCTGTATTAACACTTCCCGTAGTGTTACTATGCAAGGCGGAATCTCCAGTAGCTGTATTCATATATCCAGTTGTGTTACTATAAAGTGCGGCATATCCATTCGCTGTATTTTTATATCCAGTTGTGTTGCTAAAAAGCGCAGCAAGTCCATTTGCTGTATTCCCGAAACCTGTTGTGTTGTTATACAATGAATTTCCACCGGTAGCTGTATTATTGTATCCCGTTGTATTGGAGAAAAGCGCAGTATTGCCCATTACTGTATTACTACTACCTTCGGTGTTATTATATAGTGCATTCCCGCCTATGGCTGTATTAAAAATGCCAGTAGTGTTTGAATATAAAGACCGAAATCCAACAGCTGTATTAAGGTTGCCCGATGTGTTGTGATAAAGGGCATCATACCCATTAGCTGTATTTCCAAGCCCTGTATTGTTAAAAAAAAGTGCCCTAAAACCCGAAGCTGTATTTCGATATCCCGTTGTATTGTCGTGCAATGCTTGGCTGCCGTAGGCAGTATTGTCATTACCAGTAGTATTGTTATTAAGTGATGCGTCGCCACTGGCAGTATTATTACTTCCTGTTGTATTAGAAACAAGTGCATAGAACCCAGTAGCCGTATTGCTATTGCCTGTACTATTTGTATAAAGAGCATTGTATCCACTAGCCGTATTACCGCTACCAGTGGTATTAGAAAGAAGCGATTGAACACCTATGGCTGTATTTACTGTACCAGTAGAATTGCTTGCCATGGAGGAGGTGCCAACCGCAGTATTTTGAGAAGCACTTACATTTGATGAAAGTGCATTGACCCCTATAGCCGTGTTGCTAAAACCACTAACATTAGCAGTGAGTGCCCCATAACCAACGGCACTATTTGCATCACCATTATTGTTACCTAAAAGTGCATAGCTACCAAGAGCCGTGTTATACTTTGCGGTAGTAACCGATGACAAGCCAGCTAATCCAAAAGAAGTATTGGTGGTATCAATCCAGCCTGATTTTATATTATTGCGTTTAAATACAACATTGCGGTTATCAGTTGTACCTATAAAATGATTGTTGTTGGTGGCAGTATTACCCGATAATTCCCATCCATTTTTTGAGCTTAACAGCTTTACCCATGCAGCACCATTGTACCAAAAAAAACTACTGTCTATATCGGTTTGATAAACCAATAAACCAGCGGCAGGAGTAATGATAGCAGTACGCTGTACCGCTGTTACTCTTGGTATTAATAAACCTTTGTTTGTACTGCTAATGTCTAATTGTGCGGATGCATTAGGGGTAGTAGTGCCAATGCCTATGGATTGGGAAAAAGTTTTAGCAGCAACAATGCAAAAAGCGAAAATTAAAATGTATTTCATGTTTCAAATTTTTGAAGGCTTTATTACTATTTTATTGTGAGTAGTAAAATGTTAATATTAATGGCTTATTAAATATTTTATAGTCCTCTTAAGCAGGAACCGTAAGTTTTAAAATTATGGCAATACACAGCTCTATAAATCAAAAAATCTTTTAATTTTTA
>JANNWD010000133.1:0-2723 GCA_031408315.1 Bacteroidota bacterium | reverse complement strand
CAACCACGAAACTTTATCATCAGCCGAAGCCAAAAACGTGTTGGTCAACATCTCTAACGGAAGTTATAATCAAAATCAAATAGCCAGTTTTCTTACTGTTTATATGATGCGAAGTATTAGCGTCGAAGAACTTTCGGGTTTTCGAGAAGCCTTATTAGATTTATGTATCAAAATTGATTTATCAGCCTACAATACCATCGATTTATGTGGCACTGGTGGCGACGGAAAAGATACCTTCAATATTTCGACATTATCAGCATTTGTAACGGCTGGAGCGGGAATAAAAGTTGCCAAACACGGAAACTATGGCGTTTCATCAATCTCAGGATCGAGCAATGTAATGGAAACTTTAGGCGTGAAATTCAGCAATGATTCGAATTTTCTCGAAAAATGTATCGACCAAGCAGGAATTTGTATTTTGCATGCACCTTTATTTCATCCAGCAATGAAAAATGTCGCACCAATTAGAAAAGATTTAGGCGTAAAAACCTTCTTTAATATGTTGGGACCAATGGTCAATCCGAGTTTTCCGAAAAATCAATTGGTGGGAGTTTTTAGTTTAGAATTGGCAAGAATGTATGCTTATTTATATCAAAATACAGATACTAATTTCAATATTTTACACAGTTTAGATGGTTACGATGAAATTTCGTTAACCGGAAATACAAAATCAATTTCTAAAACCAAAGAAACGATGTTTTCAGCAGAAGATTTCGGATTGCAAAAGTTGAATCAAACGGATATTCAAGGCGGAAAAACAATTGATGAATCTGCAAAAATGTTCATCGATATTCTATCTGGAAAAGGAACCGAAGCCCAAAATAATGTGGTTTGTGCCAATGCGGGAATGGCGATTGCAACCGTAAATAATTTAACTATTAAACAAGGATTTGAATTCGCAAAAGAAAGTTTATTGTCTGGAAAAGGATTAAATGCTTTGAATAAATTGAAAGAATTAAGCAAATAATAACAATTGTAATACTTTATAAAACTTAAATCTGTGAGACCTTTGTTTCTTTTACACAAATAAAAAATGAATATTTTAGATAAAATAATAGTAGATAAAAAAAGAGAAGTCATTCTCAAAAAATCAATAATTCCAATTTCGCAATTAGAAAATTCGGTTTTGTTTGAAAAAAAAACAATTTCGTTATCTAACAATTTACGAAACAGCAATACTGGAATTATTGCTGAACACAAACGTCGTTCACCATCTAAACCGAACATCAACAACTCATTTACAGTCGAAGAAGTGGTTAAAGGTTACGAAAATGCTGGAGTTTGTGGAATTTCGGTTTTAACTGATGGAAAATATTTTGGTGGTTCGCTAGACGATTTACATTTAGCAAGAGCATCAGTAAATATCCCGTTATTACGAAAAGAATTTATTGTCGATGAATACCAAATTTTAGAAGCAAAATCGCACGGAGCCGATTTAATTTTGCTCATCGCAGCCGTTTTGACTCGAGATGAAATCAAACATTTATCTGAATTTGCAAAAGCATTAAACTTAGAAGTTTTATTAGAAGTTCACAATCTTGAAGAATTGCAAAAATCTATTATGCCAAGTCTCGATATGATTGGCGTGAATAATAGAAACCTAAAAACATTTGAAGTCAGTTTAGAATATAGTAAACAATTAGCCTCAGAAATTCCGAATGATTTTGTTAAAATTTCCGAAAGCGGCATTTCAACAATCGAAGCAATTCAAGAACTCAAACCTTATGGTTACAAAGGGTTTTTGATAGGTGAAAACTTTATGAAAACCGATAATGCTGGCGAGAGCGCAAAAGAATTTATAAAAAATATAACCACGAATTATACAAATTAAAACGAATTTGTTCAAGTGAAATTCGTGTTAATTTGTGTAATTCGTGGCAAAAAATAAAATTATGAAATTAAAGATCTGTGGAATGAAATATCCAGAAAATATTCTCGAAGTAAGCCAATTGCATCCAGATTATCTTGGGCTTATTTTTTACGAAAAGTCATCACGTTTTTTTGATGGTGAAATTCCAGAGATACCTAAATCTATCAAAAAAGTAGGCGTTTTTGTTAATTCAAGTTTAGATGAAATCATTTCAAAAATCAAAAAATACAATTTAGATGTTATTCAATTACATGGAAATGAAACACCTGAATTTTGCCAAAAGTTAAAAAATAAAAATATTGAAATTATCAAGGTTTTTTCTGTCGATGATCATTTTGATTTTGATATTTTAGAACAATATGAATCCGTTTGTGACTATTTTTTATTTGACACCAAAGGAAAATTACACGGCGGAAACGGAGTCACTTTCAACTGGCAAATATTAGAAAAATACAAATCGGAAAAACCATTATTTCTATCAGGTGGCATTGGAATTGAAGAAATTGAAAAAATAAAAAAATTAAATTTACCTATTTACGCTATTGATGTAAACAGCAAATTCGAAATCGAACCCGGATTAAAAGATATTGATTTATTAAAGAAAATTCATTTATAAACGATTTTAAAACATACAACAAATAACTTACAACATACAACAATTATGACCTATCACGTTAACGAAAAAGGATTCTACGGAAATTTTGGCGGCGCATACATTCCAGAAATGCTCTACCCAAATGTCGAAGAATTACGTCAAAATTACCTCAAAATCACAGCAGAACCATCTTTTCAAGAAGAATTCGACTATTTGCTAAAAGACTATGTAGGTCGTCCTACTCCACTCTATTTTGCC
>JANNWD010000132.1:0-2268 GCA_031408315.1 Bacteroidota bacterium | reverse complement strand
ATCTCTGGTACATCTTCAGCCCGATATGCTGTCGAATAAATATGTACTTCGGTACCAAATTCCTCCGCCGCAAGCCTAGCCTCCCACAGGGAGCTAGCCGAAGTACCCTTGAGCGTAGTCCGCACCTGCGGGAAGCTATGAAACAGCGAAAATCCTTTGAGCGCGAGCATCACCCGAATTGGGGCAGCTTGTTGGACTCGATCGAATATTGCCAAATTTCGCGCAAGTAGTTGTTCTTCAAGCACGAAGCAAGGCGATGGAATGGTAGATAAGGTTGGGGTCATGTTCACTCAAGTAAATTTGGTAGATCGGCTGGTAATTCACCCAACCGCTGTTGGTATATAGCTATTTGTGCTTCTAGATCTCGCGCTCTTTGCGCCTCTCGATCGGCTCTTTGGGTTTCAGCCGCTGTTTGTTCGATCTGTTGTTCCAGCGCAAGGTTTAATTCCTCTAAAGGCAACAATCTTACACCATCATCTAACCGATAAAAAGCAATGATTTTACCTTCTACAACTAACTGGAGCTGCAATACCTGACTGATATTATCTAAGATTGGAGCATAGACAAGTTCTTCATCTCCTGCAAGCCGAAATCCTCGCAGCTTATCGGGAATCCATTCACCGCGTGGATCGAATTGCCAATATTCAGTTACACCAAGCCTTTGGTACAAATCTTTCTTTTCGACATCATCCTTGCTGCGAGTACCTGGAGAAGTCATTTCAAAAATGACCGAGGGAGCTTGCCCTTCTACCCAAGTCTTGTAATTATCCCTTCCACCTGGCTCCACACCAAAAATCACCATCACATCAGGCGCAACTCTCAAGCGGGGAAATCCCTGAGCATAGTACAAAAATTGGTCGGCGAGAACTGTTGCTTGTTGACCTTTGAGGTGAGCTAGGAGCATCGCCAATGTGGTCATAATTACATAAAGATGGTCGTAAGATTCAGCCAAAGGTTCTCCGTCGGAACTGGGGTAGAAGATTTCGGGATTGGGGATTTTGTTAGCGGCGGAGTCGAGAATTACTGCTGTCATAAAATTTCTCTGGTGCTATCTACACTCAATTTTAGCAAGTCTCTCGCAGCTACAACTGTCAATCGATTAAGCTCATTAAGTTGCGGATCGAAGTCAGATCCACGGCGACGATGTTTTTGCACCAGCCTTCATAATCATACGGGCAAGTACATTTTGCTTCGGATATGCCGCCAGCATCAAATTGGATGGTGATTTGGTAGGGTGCGGCTTCGTTGCCTTCGACTTGTCCGCAGGGGCAGTTTCCCCGCTGACAGAGATCTGTGACTGCGCCGCTGCGATAGTAGTCTTCACCGCGCTGGAAGGATTTGTCGGTGGTGTGGTAGCGGCGATCTGTTTCACTGAAGTTTGCGATGTTCATAATGAAAGGCTCCGCCATATAATGTTGATGTTCAATCTTTTTGAGTTAATACTCACATTCTAAAGAAATTACCCTTTGACCGAGCATAGCTTTCTTTTGATAGCATTGACTGACAAAAGTTGAGGGATGTATAATTTTCCTGATTTCATACCACCAGTAGTGATCGTTAGTATGTAATGTATTTCGACAACGAAAGAACATACTATGATATAAGAGATTTAGAGAAAATTGATGCACTGCAAAAACTAGCAAAATGGAAAGAAAAGTCCTAGAATTTGGTGCTGAATTACTGACAGACAATACAAAAATTGAAAATGCTTCTTGTGAAATAATTCTTCCAGAGTTGCAAAATGAAGATATATTTCTTGAGATTTCGTTGGAGTTATCAAAGGATAATCGTCGACTAGCATTAGAAATTTCAGGCGGCTTCTCGTTAAGATCTCTGGTCTGTAATTCCTATTGGAAGAAAGAAATCTCTGTTAGTTCAGTTCGTGAAATAACCAGTTCTATTAGTGGTTATGATGAGATAGAGCCTACAAGGGCTAGCAAGCAACGATATATTATCGTAAAAGCAATAGCAAACGACGTGAAAATTAGAATTTTTAATAATGACAACTATAAAGTTGAGCAGAATATTAATACCTTCCAGTTTTGGCTAACTCAAAGTACATGGCTTCCAAAGCCCCAAGATATTACACAGAGTACAGAGTTGGACATCTATAATGATAGAAACCAATCATTTAAAATTAGGGAAGGGCTGGAAATAAAGTTTGTCAGTTATTGCTTCTGCTATTTTGATGCACACAGAAGGAATAAAAAAATATCAGAACAAGTATTAGCCGCTGAACTTTCTAATTTTACCGAGAAGAAATCGGAG
>JANNWD010000131.1:0-2044 GCA_031408315.1 Bacteroidota bacterium | reverse complement strand
GGTTTATCTATACTTATTTTTGTTTCGCCAGTTTGCAAATTTTTCCAGCCACACAATCTATTATCTTCATCAAATAATAATACTCTTGATGATTTTCTATTTGTAACTCCAAATGTTACTAGTGGTTTATGTTGGTTATGAAAAGCAATTAATTTGTCTAAATCTAAATTAGTAAGTATATCTACATTTAACGAAATAAAAGGTTTTTCACTTTCTAATAAATGCCTTACTTTAATTAATCCGCCACCAGTTTCAAGTACTTCATCACTTTCATCACTAATTATTATATTACTTCCCCAACCTTTATTTTGCTTAATTGCTTCAACTATTTGTTGCGGAAAATGATGAATGTTTACAACAACATCTGTTATGCCGTAATGTTGTAGGTATTCAATATTACGTTGTAGTAAAGATTTACCATTTACTATTGCAAGTGCTTTTGGATGCTCATTTGTCCAAGGCTTAAACCTTGTTCCCAAACCTGCACTAAATATTATGGCTTTCATATTGTGTTTTCCAATTTTTTGTATTTGTATGAGTTAAATTAATCTTTACCTTAAACTTATTTTTTAAATGCCTTGCTACAGCCTCCGCTGCATATACACTTCTATGCTGCCCACCTGTACAACCAAAGTTTATACATAAATGTTCGAAGCCACGTTTAATGTAATCCTCTACACTAATATCAATAATACCATAAACACCATTTAAAAAATCAGGCATTTTTGTATGTTGTTCTAAAAAATCTTTCACAGGTTTATCTAATCCACTTAAATGTTTGTACTCATCAAATCTTCCAGGGTTTAAAATTCCTCTCATATCAAAAACAAAACCTCCTCCATTTTTTGTTTCATCTTTTGGATAACCCTGTTGTATAAACGAAAAGCTACAAACATTAACAATCAAAGGTGTTTCAGTAGTTGCCTGTATTGGTGTAAATTCTTGTATTACTTCATCACTAATGCAAAGCTCCAATACTTTTTTAAATTCGGGCACAGCTATACCAATACTTTGGTTATTTACAAACCATTTTAAATTTTGCAATGCCAACGGAATACTTGTTAAAAAATGTGCTTTACGTTCAAACAAACCTCTAAAGCCATACGCCCCTAACACTTGCAATAAACGAATTAAAACATAACCATTGTACTGGCTTTTAAAAACATCTCTATCTACCGTTTCTTCTACAATAGTTTCAAACGAATTAATGTAATCTTCTAATAAATAATTCTTCCAATCATCTGGCAAGTTTGCTTTTGCTTGCCATAGCAAACTGGCTACATCGTATTGTGGTGCTCCCTTCATACCGCCTTGATAATCTATAAAACCAACATCACCATTGGATTTTACCATTATATTTCTACTTTGAAAGTCTCTAAACATAAAAAATTTATACTCGGTGTGAGATAAGTAATTACTTAATGCCTCAAAGTCGTCAATCAGTTTTTGTTTATCGTAAGGCTTACGCAAAGCATCTAAAAAATAATATTTAAAATACAATAAATCGGCCATTATTGCTTGCTTACCAAACGATGTGTTAGTTAAGCATTTTGTATAATCCAACCCTTCATGTCCTTTTACTTGCAATAATGCCAATTGGTGCAAACTAGTTTTATATAAATCATACACTTCTTGTACATAGCCCAATTCTTCTAATTTGCTTAGCAAAGATGCATCACCAAAATCTTCTTGTATGTAAATGTCTTTTTCGGTATTTACACAAAATAATTGTGGCGTTGCCAAGTGTTGCTTTTTAAAATGCTCGGTAAAATAAATAAAACTTTCGTTCTCTTTAATATTTGCCCCATATGTTGTTACAAAATTTTTAGTAGCAGTATATATTCTATAATAATGCCTTTCGCTACCAGCTTGCGGCAATTTATCAATAGCCGTAATTTCATCATTACAGAACGATGCAAATAATTCTTTAATTCTCTCTGTGGTTGTCATGTATAAATTTATGTTGGTAAAAATAGTTTAAAATAAACAGCCCCCAAAATGTTGAGGGCTGATAGGGTAATTATTTGAAACAAACATAAGTACA
>JANNWD010000130.1:0-1514 GCA_031408315.1 Bacteroidota bacterium | reverse complement strand
TTTCTTGCACATACCATAACGATCGATGGCTGCACAAGTAACGCGCTGATATCCCAGCATCTACGCCTTGTTTAAGGTAGTTCCAAACATCTGGATAGTTAATAGATAATTCTTCTGGCTGCTGTTTACAGGTTAGCAAGAAAAGTTTACGATCGATCTGAGGATTTCCTCGATCGTCTGCAAATATTTCAGCATCTATCAAGTATCGAGGACTCGGTAAGATTGGGGTTAACAGTTCGCTGGGAATATTAAACCGATCGATCTGTCCTAATGTAAGAATAAAAAAGTTGTTAGCTCCGGTAGCAACTCCTCGCTTAATCTGAAATAGATCTGACAATTTAGTCTCGGATTCGATTCTTGTTGCCCGATCGCTTAGAGTAGAGTATCTATTCCATTTTGATACTTTTTCGAGAGTCTTTGTTAAAATAGAATGTGAGGAGATTGGCTTGCTCATACTTCTCCCATAAGTAAATTCTACGGAGTAGTCACCGACTGGCTGTGTATTCTTAAACCAAATAATTGAGGTAGACACTAGCACATTATCAAACTGTAAGTCATCAGCATCAAATCGATGAACTCGAATTAATGTGACTCGATCGAGCAAATATTTTTTGATTTCTCTACCATAATTTACATCCATAAACTCAGCCGGAATGACCCAACAAGCCAATCCATCTGGCGACATCCATTGATGTGCTGCTAATAAAAAGTAGCAGTAAAGACCTGCAAGACCACTTAATTGAATGCCAGTAGCTGCTATTCCTAGTTGCTTGAGAGATTTTTTCTTGTCGATCGATAGATGATGATGTCGAACATAAGGCGGGTTACAAATTAATAAATTAGCCCGATGTTTTTCACTCTGCGGTGCAATACTTTCTGTAAAATCGGCGATATTAAGTTGGAGTGGGGTATTAGCCCATAGCTTAATGGCAGTTTCAGCAAAATCCCGATCGATCTCATACCCAACCGCACTTTCGATTCGATTGATCGAAAATGATTGCAGCAAAGCAGAGTAAAAAGAACCAGTCCCAATTGCTGGATCTAAAAATCGAATTTTTCGATCGGGTGGAAGTAAGGTTTTTGAATAATTAATGATTTCGATCGCTAGTGTATTCGGTGTCGCAAATTGACCTAAACGGTTCCGTTCGGTGGAATTCTTAGCAGCATCTAGTTGTGTTTGTTCGATTATCCTCTGAGCTTCCGTTGAAGCAACGTCACAAAATTGCTTATAATCTAAATTCTGCAAGGTCATTAATGCGATGCTCCCAAACCCAATCTATACCTTCTGCCGCTTCGTAGCCTAAATATCCAGTATCGAAGTAGCCACATAAGAATAAAACAAACTCGATTTTAGTGCCATAGGTTGCGTTAAGTTGCTGTACTTTTCGGGCTTCTTCTTTTCTGCGCTTGTTGACATTTGCAAAGTCACCAGCCGATTTTGCTTCTATCAATAAGGGGTAGTCGCCTGGTTGGGCAGTTTTACGCATAATCACCGCATCAATGGGAATATTAAC
>JANNWD010000129.1:0-2693 GCA_031408315.1 Bacteroidota bacterium | reverse complement strand
GAGATAGTGCAAATGCAGATGTTAAGAAAAAGAAAGTTGACGTTGGAAAACCTGAAAGTGTAGCAGTTGCAGAAAAATTGTTTAATTAAAGTTTTATGCACCTTAATTATTGAGAACTCAAACAAATTAAAGCATTTGCATTTTCTATTTATCAAATAAATCTTTCTTATCTACCTTTTTCACTTTATCTTTTTCTTTAAGTGTTTTACTAATTAATTCATAAGGACCAGTAATTACTTCATCACCATCCTTTAAGCCAGCGGTTACCTCTATGTAATTAATATCTTGTATATCCGTTTTTACTTTTACTTTTTTTACTGTACCATCTTTTTGTAAAATAAATGCTACAACATCAAGGTCATCTCCATTTGTTACAGTATTTTTTACATCACTTTCATCAACTTTCTTTTTCTTAACATCTGCATTTGCACTATCTCCTTTATCTCTTGTAGTAATAGCATTTATAGGAACACTCAACACATTAGAATGTGTTTTTGTTTGAATGTCGGCACTAGCACTCATTCCTGGCCTAAACGGAAAAGTGCCTTTGCCCAATAAATCGGCATAGCTTTCTGCTAAAATTCTTATATATACTTTGTATTGAGTAACATCGCTACTTACGTTACTTAATGCATTTTGAGCTGCTGCACCATTATTGCTACTAGCAATTTGTGTAACTAATCCTTTAAATTTTCTTCCTGTATATGCATCTACTTCTACCAATGCACTATCACCTAATTTTACTTTAGGAATATCATTTTCACCTACATCAACCCTTACTTCAATTTTTTGCATATCGGCAATACGAAGAATTTCTGTACCCACATTAAAGCTATTACCAGCAACACTTTCACCCATTTTTACATTTAATAAACTTATAACGCCATCGCTAGGGGCAGTAATAATTGTCCTGCTTAAATCTTTATTAGCTCTTTGTAATGTAGCCAATGATTGTTGCACACCAGCCCTTGCACTTTGCACATTTGCACCACTGCCTTTTATACCTTGTATAGCTGCATTATAATTTGCTTTTGCACTACGTAAACTTGCTTCGGCCACATCTAATTCACTTCGGCTAATTACTTTTTCATCAAATAATTGTTTTAATCTATCGTAGTTACGTTGATTTTGTTCTTGCTGTGCTTTCAAGGCGTCTAATGCTGCTTGTGAGTTACTAACATTTGCTTGAGATGCATTTACCTGTGCCTGCGATTGAGCCACACCACCAGCCGCTTGGCTACGTTGTATATTGTATTGATCAGCATTTATTCTGGCTAATACTTGCCCTTTTTTTACAGTATCCCCTTCTTGTACATTTAACTCCGTAATTATTCCGCTAATTTCCGGGCTCACTTTTACTTCCACCTCAGGATAAATTTTTCCACTAGCATTTACCACTTCAATAATGGTACGTTTTTGTACTTTTTCGGCAGTTATTTTTTTGCCTTCATCTTTACCAAACACACCCGTTTTGCTAAGCACCGTTAAAAGCACCAATAAAATTCCCAAGCTAATTAAAATCCATTTTAGTTTTTTACTCATAAGTTTATTTTTTATTTTTCTTACAACGAAACAAAGTTTACAAAGTAAATCACGTAGTTCCTTTGTGCTTCTTTGTGCCTTTGTGAGAAGCTTTTTTTTAAAACTTCAACCCCATTCCTTTATAAAATTCCAACACTTTCATCTTAAAAACATAATCAAATTCGTTAAGGCTATATTCTAACTTTGCCCTTAATAAATTATTTTGATTAGTAAGTAATTCCAACGTAGTAAGCATACCAATTGCATAACGTTTATTAGCAAAGCCATAACTACGTTCTGCAGTTTCTACACTTTTTTTACTAGCGTTATATTTTTCGAAAGCTACAACTGCAGCATTATACGCTTGATAAATATCTTGTTTTAGTTTTAAATTATCTGCATCTTTTTGTAGTTGAAGGCTTTTAATATTTACTTTACTTCTTTCGTAATTAGTCTTTAAACTGCCCCCATTAAAAATTGGAACACTAATACTTAAGCCTATGCCCTGATTAAAGTTCTCATTTAACTGAGAAAAAAATGCATCAGATTTAAATGTTCCATTTCGTAGATTACCTCTTACTGGTCCTAAAACGTCATATAAAACACCTCCTACGTTCGTTTTTAATCCAGTAGGGCCTATTAAAACAGGGTAACTGGGGATATTAAATGCATTGGCATATCTACTACCTAAACTTCCAAATGCAGTGATACTAGGATACATTGACCCTTTAGCTGCAGCAGTTGTTTTTTCAGCAGCCTTTAACTTAAAGTCGTTAAATTTTTGTTGAGGCATATTTGCAATTGCCATTGTATAGACGGCATCAGGTTGCAAGTCACCAATCTTTTCAACAAAAATTTTATCTGCTGGTGGAGTATCAATTTCAAATTCAGTTGCAGCATCAAACCCCATATTCGATTTTAACGATAATACACCTTGCGTTACCGAGCCTTTTGCACTAATATAATTTGCACTATCTCTTGCTACTTGTGCTTCTAATTCTGCAGCATTTAATTCTGGGAGGCTGCCAGCATTAACAAGTTTACGAGTATTTATTAATTGTGCTTTAGATTGCTGTAATTGTACATCAGCAATATTTTGTTGCTCTTTTGCAAGCAAAATTTGCAAATAAGCATTTGCCACAGATAGTGCTATATCATTTTTTAATTTATCA
>JANNWD010000128.1:0-9114 GCA_031408315.1 Bacteroidota bacterium | reverse complement strand
AAAATCATTGGAAAATTTAAATTTACGTTCACCAGTACAACAAATAAAAAGAACAAGTTTTGTGCTATTTAAATTGCTCAATAATAAAGTAAAAAATAATTCTTTACATCTCGATAAACACTCTTGGGGCGACAAAAAAATAGCAATAAAAAACCTAGTTGTTTTGATAAATAAAAAACCAAATGTGAATTTTCAGTATGTGAAAATTTTGACACTTAATGAACTTATTGGATACTTAAAATATTTTATACCTATTTTTTCAACTATTGAAATACAAACAATAACTGACTATTTAATAAATATCAATAACCAAAAAATAATAACTATAAATTAAAATAGTACGGTAGCTAAATTATTGCAGCTAATATTGGGCAAGCTAAAAAGATAGAAGAGTAATGAGCATTTCTACTATTTTGATATTCATTTATTAAAAAAGAAGCTGCCTTTCTAAGACAGCTTCTTTTTAGCAAAATATATTAATTAGCTTATAATTTAAAAGCTTAACCTAACGCCTAACTGACTACTCCATCTTGAGCTATTAAACACACCGTCCGAAACGTTGTATGGTTTGTTGTTAGCAGGTGGGGTAAATCTGTATTGTGGGGTTAAGTTAGTAGCACTTACATACCCTGTAAAATCTAATAATATTGATTGATCGTTAGTTACAAAATATTGCCTACCGGCTGTTCTACTTAATAAGTTAGTAAAATTAAATATATCGTAAGTTAATTGTAACTGATAGGTTTTTGAACCTAATTTAAGATTAAAATCTTGTTGTATCTTCAAATCAACAACATGAGTAAATGGTAATCTAGCACCATTTCTTTCAGCATAATTACCTCTATTTTTTCTTAAGTATTTATCACTTTGTATAAAAGCCTCAAATTGGTCTTTTTGCGTAGTAATATCTGCAGCGTTTTGAGCAGCAGTTGCTGTGCCGGGCAATCTTGTTAAAAATACCATTTGATCCATTTGTGTTCTTGTAGATGGTATGTATATTAAATCGTTTGTTTCAAAATTATCCAAGTCTCTTATTAACCCTCTATTTAAAACATAACTAAAGGTATTACCACTTTGTCCGTTATAAACTAATGATACTGTTGTAGCCATTTTATTGTTAAGGTAGCTGAATTTTTTTGCTATATAGGCATTAACTCTGTGCCCTGGGTCAAAATCGCTGTTAGAACGTTGTATGTTATTTCTACCATTTACCGTTTCCATAAACCTCCATTGAGAGTTGTTTTGTGCACTAGTACCCTCATTTAATACAATTGAGTTGCCATAAGAATAGTTTGCATTAAAAGCCCAATTATTATTCCAAGCCTTATCAATAGATGTGGTAAAGTTGTAAGAGAAACCTTTTTTACCTGTGCTATTACTTAATAAGTACACACCAGTGTAAGGAGATGTTCCATTAGCTCTTACTGGTATAGATTGTGCAAAATTTCCTGAAAGAGGGTAAACATCTCTTACATCAATACCTACAGTTTTTAAAGTTGGTTTAACTACATCTACACGATCGTAATCAATTTCGTTAATATTTTTTGTAAACATAGCCTCAAATGAAAGCTTCCATTTTTTTGATAACATTTTATCTGCACCTATTGAGGTTCTAAATACTTTTGTTAGTCTAAAATCTTTGGCAATTAAATCAACTTGACCAGAAGGGGTTGGAACAGTTATTCCAAAATCAGATGCTATATATTGACCAAAAGGATCACCTCTAAATGCAACATTGCTAGATCTAATACCAGCTATACTAATGCCATTATTATTGTAAACGCCACCAGGCCAAACTAAAGGTACTCTACCAGTAAACATACCTAAACCACCACGTAAGGTAACTCCTTCATCTGGTATCTTATATACAAAACCAATTCTTGGGTTAATTGACCATTTTGGAGATGATATTTGACCTGAACGAGCCCCCTTCATATCATAAACTGCAGAAAATTTAGATAAAGCAGAGTCATTAAAGAAATTATCTGTTCTTGGAGTGGTTAAAAACTTAGTATTATCTGCCCTTAAACCCAATGTTACCGATAGTTGACTATTTACTTTTATTTCATCACCAATAAAAAAACCTAAACGTAAAGTGCTAAATTTTGCAGCAGCATTAACAGATTCGTCACCGCTTTTTCCTGGGTCTAACAACGAATACGATCTATCAAAAGTTGTAGCGGTACCGCCACTTGTAAAGCTTGCTAAACTACTAAACACATACGACCCGTAGTTTTGACGAATAAAAATATTTTTTGATTTGCTTATTTCATTATCTGTACCTACAGAAAATGTATGTTTTCCTTTTGAAAATTTAAATACATCAAAAAGAGCAATATTGTTTTGTTCTAATAAATTACCTGTAGAAAACTCTTCTGTTCCAATTATTAATCTACCTGTACCATCATTGATAGTTATTCTAGGAAATGGGCTACCAATTGCACCTCTATCATCAACAACATCCGTCATGGTTAGTAATAATTTATTACTAACATTGTTTCTAACTCTAGAGTTTAATTCTACCGAACCAGAGTTTGTTACAGATGGGAACTTTACCCCATTGTTAAAAAAGTTAATGGTTGAGTTACTACTTCTTGAAGTGTTGTTTCTAAATCCTTTATTATATCTGTAACTAACGCTTAATTTATTTTTAGAGTTGATATTCCAATCAATTTTTGCAGCTACTTTATCAGCTTCAACAGTTTCTGGGTTATCAATATACCCACCAGCATCATAATTATAAGTTGTTTTTAAAAACGTTCTTAAATTTTCAATATCTGTTTGTGTTGATGTTCCTACATAGGTTTTTGGATCGAAAGGTTGTGGTCTTTCATCTCTTTGTATTTCACCATTTAAGAAAAAGAATAATTTATTTTTAATAATAGGTCCACCCACTCTAAAGCCAGTTGTTTGATTTTTAAAAGGAGCTAATTTTGTAGCTATACTTTTATCAACACCGGGAGTTCTACCAGATAAACCTTCGTTACGGAAAAAATGATAAACAGAGGCAGACAAAGTATTTGTACCACTTCTAGTAATTGCATTTATACCACCACCAGTAAAATTTCCAAGTGATGCATCGTATGGAGATAGAACAACTTGAAATTGATCGATTGCATCTATTGAAATAGGAGAAATACCAGCCTGTCCTCCATTTGTACCAGACTCTGATAAACCAAATACATCATTATTTACAGCTCCGTCAATATAAAATGAATTGTATCTGTTATTTTGACCAGCTAAAGAAACACCACCGTTAGCAGTTATTTTTGCTTGTGGTACAAAACGTAAGTAATCAGCTAAATTTCTTCCTACAGTAGGTAAATTAGCCATTTTGTCTCTACCAATACTAGTTTCGGAACCACCTTTTCCTACCGTTTGGGTTCTTGTACCGCTTACTACAACTTCACTTAAATTACTAGCATTATCAATCATTTCAAAGTTATCTGAGTAAACCTCACCTAACGATAGATAAATCCCTTCTCTTATACTAGGCTTGTAACCAACAAATGAAATAGTTACCGTATATGGTCCACCAGGGTTCATATTATTAATATCAAACCGTCCGCCTACACGGCTTTGAGCTGTGTACACCGTACCTGTAGGAGTATGTATTGCAGTAATTGTACTACCAGGCATACCATTTCCCAATTTATTTTTTATTACCCCAGATAAACTACTTGTGGTTACCTGTGCATTTGAAATCAATACCATTGATACAAAAGCAATAAAAAATGATAAAATTTTCTTAAAATTCATATATTTTGATTTTTATGCCGCAAAGAAACTAAATAATTACCTAATTACAGCTAACTTTTATTAACAAAATGTTAGGCAATATTAAGTTAACATTAGCTGCATTAAATCAATTTATTATATGTGTGGATATTTTGCTGATTATTGATGTAAAGTACTGGTTTTGCTTAACATTTTTTGAAAAGTGAGGATAGTTTTTATATATGAGGTATAAATGATTGTGCATAATTAAAATAATAAATTTTAAAACAATAAGTGTTGTTTCTAAAAACGAAAATAAGTGCCACTAAACACATTTATCTTTGTACTATAAAATAAGAAATATGCTGGATAGTATTGAAAGTGCAGTGGCCGATATAAAAAAAGGAAAATTAGTAATAGTAGTAGATGATGAAGATAGAGAAAACGAAGGCGATTTTATAACCGCCGCAAGTAATGTAACGCCAGAGTTGATAAACTTTATGAGTAAAGAGGGTAGAGGATTAATTTGTGCCTCCTTAACCGAAGAAAGATGCCAACAATTGCACTTGCATCCAATGGTAACCAATAATACATCAAGCCACGAAACGGCGTTTACCATTAGTGTAGATTTATTAGGAAATGGCTGTACCACTGGTATTTCTGCACAAGACAGGGCTAAAACAATACAAGCATTAATAAACCCTAATACATTACCTGAAGACTTGGGAAGACCAGGGCATATTTTCCCCTTAAAAGCTAAAACTGGCGGTGTTTTACGCCGTAGTGGCCATACCGAAGCTACTATAGATTTAGCCAGATTAGCTGGGCTAGAGCCTGCAGGGGTTTTAGTAGAAATTATGAATGAAGATGGTACAATGGCAAGATTGCCAGAGCTATTGGAAATTGCAAAAAAATTCGACCTTAAAATTATTTCCATTAAAGATTTAATCGAATATAGAGTAAAGCATGAAACCTTAATACAAGAAGAAGAAAGAGTGCAAATGCCTACTAAATTTGGCAACTTTGAACTAATTGCCTTTAGCCAAATAAACACTGGCGAAATTCATTTAGCCATAAAAAAAGGCGATTGGAAAAAAGACGAACCTGTTTTGGTAAGAGTGCATAGTAGCTGTGTTACGGGAGATATTTTGGGCAGCCTACGTTGCGATTGTGGCGACCAATTACACCTTGCTTTACAAATGATTGAGCAAGAGGGAAAGGGGTTGGTTTTATACATGAATCAAGAGGGTAGAGGAATTGGATTGCTAAATAAATTAAAAGCTTACAAGTTACAAGAGAATGGTAGAGACACTGTGGAAGCCAATGTGGAACTGGGTTTTGGAATGGATGAAAGAGATTATGGCGTTGGAGCACAAATTTTACGTCACTTAAATGTAAGCAAAATGAAGTTAATGAGCAATAACCCTCGTAAACGGGCAGGCTTACTTGGTTATGGATTAGAAGTTGTGGATACGGTAGCTATTGAAATAAAAAGTAACCCACACAACGAAAAATATTTACAAACAAAGAGAGATAAATTGGGGCATGCTATTTTAGGTAACTAAAATTGAGCTAATAATTTACCCGGTATTGCATCAATAAGCTTTTGTGTATAAGATTGTTTAGGGTTAAAGTAAACTTCATTTGCACTGCCTTGTTCAATAATTTTACCTTGATGCATTACCAGTATTCTATCACTTATATAACGAACAACCGATAAGTCGTGGCTTATAAAAATAGATGTAAAATTAAATTCGTTTTTTAAATCGGTCAGCAAATTTAAAACTTGTGCTTGTACACTTACATCCAATGCACTTACACTCTCATCAAAAATTAAAAAACTGGGGTTTAGTGCTAATGCTCTGGCAATACAAATGCGTTGCCGCTGTCCGCCGCTAAATTGGTGTGGGTATCTATTAAAATGATTGGCTTTTAAATTTACTTTTTCTAACAACTCAATTACTTTTTCTTTACGTTCGCTTTTATTATTTAAGATGGCATGAACGTTTAGAGGTTCTAAAATGGCTTCTCCAATACTAAGCCTTGGGTTAAGAGAACCATAAGGGTCTTGAAAAACAATTTGTAAATCTTTTCTACTTTGTTGTAATGTTTTGGGAGATAATGTTGTAATATCTTTTCCATTCAAAATTATTTTACCACTTGTTGCAGGTACTAATTGTAAAATGGCTCTACCCAATGTTGTTTTGCCACAACCACTTTCGCCAACTAAGCCAATAGTTTCGCCTTGCGTTACAGTAAAACTTACATCATCAACAGCTTTAAAAATTTTAGGCGTTGCAAATAATTTTTTCTTTTCAGCAAAATGTACGGATAAGTTTTGTACCGATAAAACGGTGGTGAGTGGTGAGTGGTGAGTAGTGAGTGATGAGCTGTGAAGTTCATCTTGCTCATTGCCAATTGCCAATTGCGTATTATTACCAAAATCAGCCACCACCGGCAACCTACTTCCCTTAGCATTAGCTGCAGGCCTACAAGCCAGCAAAGCTTTTGTATACCAATGTTGTGGGCTTTTTAAAATAGATATTGTGTTGCCCTGTTCTATTAATTCGCCTTTGTACATTACCACTATTTTATCGGCTACATCTGCAACCAAACCTAAATCATGTGTTATTAAAATAATGCTCATTTGGTTTTGCAACTGTAGCTCTTTCAACAATTCTAAAATTGTTTTTTGCACCGTTACATCCAAAGCAGTTGTAGGTTCATCGGCAATAAGTAGGACAGGGTTGCAACAAATTGCCATGGCAATCATTACTCGTTGTTTTTGTCCGCCGCTTAATTCATGTGGGTATCTATTAATTATTGTGGTAGGATTAGGCAATTTTACTTTTTCAAACAACGCTATGGTTTGTTGCTTAGCCTCTTCTTTACTAATTTTTTTATGCAGCTGCAGCACTTCCATTACTTGCTGCCCACAGGTAAATACAGGATTTAACGACGTCATCGGCTCTTGAAAAATCATGCTAACCGCATTACCTCTGTATTGGCTAATTTGTTTGCTAGTTAGTTTTGTAAAATCTATTGCATGATCATCTTCATAAAAAATAATTTCGCCATTAATAGTAGCTTGTTTGGGTAGCAATTGCAAAATAGATAATGCCGTAACCGATTTACCACTGCCACTTTCGCCAACAATGGCAACAATTTCATTTTTATTTATAGCAATAGAAATGTCTTTTACAGCATTCGTTACCTCACCATCTTGGGTAAACGAAATCGATAAATTTTTTATAGATAGTACTGTACTCATTGTAAACGCATCAACAACTTTCAACAATTTTCAACCCTTCAACTTCTTAAAACCTCAAATGCCTCACCGTCAACCCATCGTTTATCAATTGCTTTAACGATTCAATTCCAATTTTTAAATGCCTATCTACAAAAGCTCCAGTTACTTTTTTATCGCTAGCTTCTGTTTTTACACCTTCTGGCACCATCGGCTGATCGCTTACTAAAAGCAAAGCTCCTGTTGGTATTTTATTGTAAAATCCAACACTAAAAATAGTAGCTGTTTCCATATCAATGGCATAAGCTCTTACTTTTTCTAAGTAGGTTTTAAACTCATCATCATGCTCCCACACTCGGCGGTTGGTAGTGTATACAGTGCCTGTCCAATAATCGGTTTCGTTATCTCTTATGGTTGTACTAATAGCTTTTTGCAAACTAAAACTTGGCAATGCTGGCACAATCGGCGGAAAATAATCGTTGCTTGTACCTTCCCCTCTCATAGCAGCAATAGGCAAAATTAAATCACCAATTTCGTGGCGTTTTTTTAACCCCCCACATTTGCCTAAAAACAATACAGCCTTGGGTTCTATAGAGCTAAGCAAATCCATAATGGTGGCAGCACCTGGGCTACCCATACCAAAATTTATTATGGTTATATTATCTGCTGTGGCACATTGCATGGGTCTATCCTTACCAATAACTTCTACATTATTCCACTCGGCAAACATATTTACGTAATTACTAAAATTGGTTAATAAAATATATTTACCAAAATTTTCTAGGGCTTCGCCAGTGTAACGTGGTAGCCAATTATCAACTATTTCTTTTTTCGATTTCATACTTTTTTCTTTTTTTGTTCCAAGCAATAGTTCCTTTGTCAATATCCTTGCGTCGCACTCTTGTACTGCATACCTTTGTGGAACGCCTTCAACTCAAGTTATTAATTAAAAATACAAAATTCTTTTTAGGTAAATGATTAAAATTGATTACCCACCATATCAGCCCAAAATAAAAAAAGAAAATAATACTGAATTTATTTTTGATAACATTCGTAAGCGTTGGGTTGTGCTTACTCCAGAAGAATGGGTACGACAAAATTTTTTGAATTATTTAATACAAACAAAAAAATATCCATCCACTTTAATTGCTGTAGAAAAAGAGGTACTTATAAACGGATTAAAGAAACGTTTTGATATTGTGGTATATGATACACATACAAAACCTTGGATGTTGATTGAATGTAAAGAAATGGAAGTGGCCTTAACCGAAAAAGTGTTAAACCAAACGTTGCAATATCATAGTTTTTTGCAACCTAAATTTGTTGTGGTAACAAATGGTACAATTTGTTTGGCTTTTGCTTCAATCAATAATAGGTTTGAAACATTAAACCAATTACCCAATTTTTAGCAAATAAAAAAAGCCCCATTTAACTGGGGCTACTAATCAAAAAACCATTAACCATTAAACCTTATCCTATGAAAAACCAAATATAAGTCGAGGTTAGGCAATAAATAGTTGCATGTTTAATATTTATATTTTTTTATACAATAATCTTAAACAAAAAAGACGAATTTATCACATTTTGTTAAATAATCATATTAAATAAGTTAAACAAAATATTTAAGTTTTATTCTAATTCAAGACATATAAATACAAACTTGGTTACTTACTGTTCTATAAATTTTTAACCTTTTATGCTAAGTAATTGTTTTAGTATTTGATGATCATTTAAAATTTAAAAAAAATGTATAAAATTGTAATTGCTATAACAGGTGCTAGTGGGTCAATTTATTCAAAAATATTGATAAGTAAATTATTAGCCATAAAAAATCAATGGGATAATTTGGCAGTGGTAATGACAGATAATGCAAAGCAAGTTTGGGAAACTGAATTAGGGAATGATGAGTATAAAAATTTACCCATAAAATTATATGCTCAAAATGATTTTTCGGCACCATTTGCATCAGGCTCTGGGCAGTATAACACTATGGTTATTGTACCTTGTAGTATGGGTACTTTAGGAAGAATTGCAAATGGTATAAGCAACGATTTAATTACAAGAGCGGCAGATGTAATACTTAAAGAAAGACGTAAATTAATTTGTGTAGCCAGAGAAACACCTTACAACCTTATTCATATAAAAAATAT
>JANNWD010000127.1:0-4996 GCA_031408315.1 Bacteroidota bacterium | reverse complement strand
AATTTATTCAATAACCATTTTTGGCTGGTGTGGAGGAGTAAAGTGTGATAGCTGTTCAATAAGAATTGAAGTGGTTGGTTGCGATAGTTTACCTTGCTGCCCTTACGAAATAAAAGTAACCCCAGACAAGCCAACGTATGTTACAAATCCAACATCAACAATTGTAACAAACAGCTTTATCATAAGCGGCATACCAGCAACAGCAAATATTACAGAAGTAAGAGCAAATGTAGTTAGTTATACTATTGATGATAATTTTAAAGGCGATTGTATGAAGTGTGTAAACCTTCCTTTTACTTGGGCAAGCACATCAACAGCTACAAATATTGCAACAGCCCCTCCAAAAATTACTATGTTCGGCGGCACAACCATTCCATCATTTAATGGCAGTGGTGTAGGTGCTTATCAAAACCCTAGAGAAATAATTTGGAATAATGGCACTAATTTAAATGCACCAATTGGTACAATTGGAATGAGTTTCATATTACCACCAACTCCAAACATTGATTGTTGTGAGTTGAAAGGAAAAATTTGTGTGAAGTTTATTTTTAGAAATGATAAATGTGAAGAGTGTGAAGCAATAGGGTGTTTTGATTTTGTGATTAAGAAAAAGTAAAATATAAGATAAATAGTTATACAACCAACCCATAGTATATACAAAAGGCATTTGGGGTTGGTTGTAAAAAACTAAAATTTATAAACAAATTAAACCAACTAACAATGAAATTCACCCTTACCTGCTTTTTTTTATTTTTTGGTTTTAGTTTATCTGCCCAAGAAAAAAAAACCAAAGTATCCGTTAGCGGCAATATCGGTGTAACCTACGAGGGTTATGGGCTTAACCGCAACCCAACCGGGTTTTCGGGTTATAGCCAACGCAAACCTTGGAACCAAGTACGCTTTACGTTTCAGCCAACCATTACTACGCCAAAATTTAGCCTGCCGTTTAACTTTAATTTTAACACCACACCTACAAATGTTATTGGGCCTTACGCAGGTATTGGCAAGCAAAGCATTGGGCAGTTTATAACCAACCCTAGCAATAATTTTGCAGTGAATCCAAAATACAAATGGGCCGAATTGCAATTGGGTACACAGTATTTAAACTACAGCAATTTAAGTACGGGTGATGTGGGTGTGTTTGGTGCTGGCTTTGATTTACGGCCAGATGTGTGGCGACTTAAATTTTTTACAGGCGTATCCCAACAAGGGGTAAACTTTTTTAGTGGTGGTGCTAACGGTAGCTACAAACGCAAAAATTGGATGGCACAATTAGGTATGGAAAAAGAAGATAACTATGCCCTACTTTTTAATTTTGCAAAAGGTAAAGATGATAAAACTAGCATACCGCCACCACCACCCGGCAGCGTATTACCGCAAGAAGGTTTTAGTATGAGTGTAGTGGGTAAAGTAACTATAGATAAAAATTGGTATGCCAATGTTGAAGGGGCACAAAGTGTTTACACAAAAGATTTATTTCAATTAACAAGCCCTACCGATGTTACTATAAAACCATTTTTAACAGGCAACACAAGTACCATAAAAGATTATGCAGCCGAAGGTGCTATTGGGCATAAAAGTAAAAACTTTGATATTGGCGTAAAAGTAAAATATTTAGGTGCAGGCTTTCAAACTGTAGGTTATCCTTTTTTACAACCTGATAGAATGGATTATTTATTAAACACCCGTTTTAACGCATTTAAAAATAAAACCAATGTTACCGCAAGTATTGGGCAACGTACCAATAATGTTAGCAGCACAGCCTTAAAAGCAAAACAATTTATTGGAAACTTAAATTGGTTTAGCCAAATAAACGATAATTGGAGTGTAAATATCAATTACAATAATTTTGGTTTTCAAAGCAATAGTGGCTTAAACCCTTTTGGAATAAAAAATGTAAGTAACGATTTTGGTATAGCCCCAACCTACACCTGGAGTAATACAAAAATGGTTCACCTATTAAGCCTTAGTTACAATTACAGTAAGTACGATGAAAGAGATGTACTTACAGGTTTAACAACAAGTAACAATACCCATACGGCCTTGCTTACCTATGTGCCAAGTTTTTTAACTAAAGATTTAACACCCGATTTTAGTGTAATGTATTTCATAAATAAGTTACCAGGTTTTAAAACAACATTGGCTACCATTAGCACTGGGCTTGCATTACCAGCATTTAAAAAGAAAGTACAATTACGAGGACAACTACAATATACGTTTAGCAAAAACAATACATTTACAGCAAATAATAATTTTATTGCTAGTTGTAATATAGATGCTAAGCTCAATAAAAAAACAACTTGGACAAATTATTTTAGTACCAATTATTTTAAATATGGTACCGAAAGTACTCCTGTAAACGCCAACTATTTAGAAAGTAATTTTAGAACAGGATTAATGTATAGGTTTGGTAAATAAATTTTAGACTCCCGCCGATTACGCAAAATTCGCTAATAGTTTTTTGCAAAACATCGGTACTCAAAATAAAAAATTATGAAAAAGATATTTTACATTTTATCAATACTATTTTTTGTACAAAATAGTATTGCACAAGTAAACACAAATTTAGTGTTAAGCCCAACACCTCCATCATCATTATTGCAATGGAGTGTAAATAGAGAAACATTAACCTTTATTGTTTTTCCTGCTGCACAAGGTACACAAGGGCAATACAAAATAAAAACCGAAATTAAATTAAGTGATGGAACTGTTGTGGGCAAAACAGATTTAAACAAAAGTAAAACCTATACTCTTTCAAGTGCAACAACTATTTATAACGCAACTGATGTTGTGCCACTGGAAAGTATGGTTTTTAATGGTAAATATAAAAGCAATTTAGAAAAAACGGGGAAGTTACCTGCAGATAATTATGAAATTTGTGTGCAGTTAGTTCGTCCGCCAGATTTTGTACCATTCTCTGAAATTAAATGCAAAAGCTTTTATTTAGCTGCAACACAATTACCCATTTTAATGAAACCCTATAATGAAGATGTATTGGACTATGATATTGCAAAAACAACTATTATATTTAGATGGACTCCTGTAGTTCCAAAACCAAAAGCATTAGTTACCTATAAAATTTTAGTGTTTGAGGTGTTTGAAAATCAAAACCCTGTACAAGCAATGCGGAGTAATTTTCCTGTGTTATCGCAAGAGGTAAAAGGGGTAACACAATATATATGGCAGCCAAGAGGAATTTTAGGAGAAGCAGCTTATCTTAATAAAGAAGATACATTGCAAATAACAAATAATAAACTTTCAGATCAAGACTATAATATAAAAAGGGGTAAATATGTTTGGGCAATACAAACCTTTGATAACCTTGGCCAACCACTTGGCGATGGTAATGTAAATGCAGATGGTGTTAGTGAGCCAACGCTTTTTTTTGTAAGCCGAAAAGTAAAAGATATTAAAACAGATGCAATGGGCAAACAAGCAGAGCAATAATTTGTAAAAATATAAAACCAAAAGGCATACTTTAATTAGTATGCCTTTTCTATTTTTGTGGTAATGCAAAAAAAGTATCTTACTAAAGAGCAAGCCTTACAAAAATTAAAACATTATTGCGGTTATCAAGAAAGATGCCATAGCGAAGTGGTGAGTAAATTATACGATTTAGGTGTTTACAAAAATGAACATGATGAAATAATATCTACCCTAATACAAGAAAATTATTTAAACGAAGAACGTTTTGCCATACAATTTGCTGGTGGTAAGTTTAGGATGAAGCAATGGGGTAAAATAAAAATTAAGTACGAACTTAAAAGCAAACAAATAAGTGAATACTGTATTAAAAAAGCATTAGCCATAATACCAACAGCCGATTACTTACAAACTGCACAAAAACTTTTTGATGCAAAAAACAGCATTTTAAAAAGCGAAAAAAACATCTTTATAAAAAAACGTAAGCTACAAGATTATTTAATGCAAAAGGGATATGAGTTGAGTGTTATAAAAGAGTTGATGGATTAAGTATTCTTTCACTCCTAAGAAATAAGTAACCTCTCTTTTCTCTGTGGTGAAAGCCAAAATCAAATCGACTTGCAAAACTTTATGTGATATTTTATAGACTGCAGAACAGCCCCAGCCTTATCCATATCGCAAATTAACTGTTGCCTTGTGTATGCATTAGGCGTAAAAACACCATTACTTATTTCTTCTGCTTTTTGTAAATGATTTAAGCAAACAAAAACTCTACTAAAAATACACAAACTAATTATTTGTAAAAAACGATATACATTTTTTTGAGGAAGATTTGTTTCATAAGCGGTAACCTGTGCTTCGTTTAATAGTTCGATAAATAACTTTCTAACATCATTTACTTTTTGTGTAATAGTCATTAATGTATAAATACCTCCCTTACAATCTTTATATACATCAAAAATATCATTAGCCAATTGCATTACTCCGCCTAGCTTGTAAAGCATTATTTGCTCGGCATTCGTTAATTCAAATTCAAAAGCTGTTCTGTAAAACAATAAGCTTTCGCCCCCTTTTTTTATAGTAATGTGTTGTATTTGTTGTTGAGATAATCCTTCTTTAGCTTGTAGTTTACTTTGTACTTGTGCATCATATACTTTATACAATTGCGTAAGCATTATTTTTTTGCTTGGGCAGTTTTCTAATGCTTCATTATAAAAATGTAAAAATAACTTTTCGTTACTTGTGTTTCCAGCAATGGTTACTGGGTTTTCAAGAAAATTTTTTAGCACTTGTTCCGATAAATTTTGTTTATCAAAAAAATCATCAAAAAGCCCTGTCATACCACCTTGGCAAGTACTAGCTTTACGTTGTTTATTTGTAATTGTTGAACCATGTAAAGCACAAAAAGCTTCACCTAAAATAGCTGGTACGGCTAATCCGTAATAATGAGTAATTTTTTTAAAATCGCTTTCATCAAGGCTACTATCATTGGTTTTTTTGGCACTATCTAATACAGGTAATATAAAGTGTTGTAAATATTTTTTTTGAGTAGATATTTTTTTATATAACCCAA
>JANNWD010000126.1:0-1723 GCA_031408315.1 Bacteroidota bacterium | reverse complement strand
TATGTTGCCAAATCCAGAATTTCAAAAAAATCTGATTCATATATAAATGCACTTTTCAATATCTGACTTTTTGAATCAATGAATAAAAATTATGACAAAGCAGAAATCGCTTATGTTGAGCTTATTGATTTATCACCTGCCGATTATCATTCATACGCCAAACTAATTCAAGTTTACTACGCTAAAAAAGAATACGAAAAAGCAAAGGCATACAAAGACAAATTATACGAGGCACATAAAAAAGGAATTTTGAAAGATAACCTTAAAGATATGTTTTGTTTTGACCAATTTAAATGGAATGACAAATTAATTCAGGCTTATGAAAGATTTGAAGAAACCTCAAAAGACATTTATAATAAACACTTGTTTTATGTAGTCAATACTGACGACAAAGTTGAGTTTAGAATTCAAACGGAGTATTCAGCAATTTCAGTTGAACAAGGTGGCTCAAAATATTTATTGTGTATGACAAAAGGGAAAACACATTCCACTTTCAACATAGGCTTTAACGACAATTTCAAATATGAAGACTTAAAGAAAAGTGTTATTGACGTTCTTGAAGACAAAGTAAAACCAACAGCAACTTCAAGACCAAACGATTGACAAAACAGCCGCTAACAAAAGCATTGGCAAAATGCGGGTGCCTTCAATGCCCTGCTGAAACACAATCCGGCGCCGGGAAGAATCTTAATACTTATATGCCAATGATAAAAGGTTGATATAGAACTGTAACCGCTGAAATTTTCAAAAATGCAAGCCAATATATCTTATGTTACTGTTAACTGGTAATTCCAAAGCCAGCCCTGCTGTTTGTAATTTGTTTTCAACATTGGTTAGTTGTATTTTTGATGATAGCTAAAAAGTACTTTAAACTTTCAGTTATATGACAGTTGTGTGCAAAACGACCTTTGGGCTGTGCCAGTCACAAAATCTTTACATAAACATTATTTTTTAATAACTTGAAACAAAAATTACAATGAGAAATATAAATTATACAATTCTGTTCCTTAGCATCTTTCTTATTGCCTGTAAAAAGAATAATATTACACTTTCTTCTGAAAAAGAGATATACTCTTTTGTATTACCTATGCCATCTCCTTTACCGTATTTTGATGGAGTTATTAACAACGATACCATTACAGTTAAAGTACCAGTTGGTGTTAGCTTAGTAAATATTACACCACTTATTCAATATGCAGGCTCATCAATAACCCCTTCATTAGGAACTCCTGTAAATTTTACCCAACCAGTTAGTTATACTGTAACTGCTGAAGATGGCAGTACCAGAAGACACGTTGTAATAGTATCATACAAGTCCACTACAAAAGAAATACTTGATTTCAGGTTCAAACCATCAGCAAACCCAATTCTTTCCTCAGACGTAGTAGGTCAATTTATAAACGATTCCAGTATTGTTGTACGAATGCCTGCTTCAGTAAATGTTCATACACTTGTACCCTCTATTAATCACAATGGCGTTTCTATAGATCCACAAGGTAGCCAAATCACCGACTTTAGCGATAAGGTTTATTATACAGTTACTGCCGAAGACGGCTCTTCCAAAAAATATAATGTATTTCAATCTTCTAATAATACGGTGTACATAGGAAGTGCTAATGGGTTTTTATATGCGCTAGATGCTCTTACAGGGCAAGAAAAGTGGAGTTTTAATGGAGGGCAGCAGATAGGTAGCCCAATTTATTACCAAGATAAAATCTATGTG
>JANNWD010000125.1:0-1520 GCA_031408315.1 Bacteroidota bacterium | reverse complement strand
CACCAAGACTCCAGCATGGTCGGAGATTTTCCAAACCTGGGTGAAGTTTGGTATAACAGTAATTCCATCGCGAACATACTGTCCCTTGCGGAAGTGCGCAAGGTGTGCCGAGTCACCATGGATTCATGCAAGGAGTCGGCCATAAATGTTCACCGACTCGACGGTTCGATAATGAAGTTCGTGGAGCACGAATCTGGTCTATATGTCTTTGCGACGGCCAAAAGTACTAGTGAAAGTGTTAACGCATATACCATGGTGTCCACAGTAGCTGAACAAAAGAGAATGTTTTCACAACAAGAGATCAAGGCGGCCGACAACACACGAGCCCTCTACCGAAAAATCGGACGACCAGATGAAGCAGAATTCCAACACATACTTCGCAGTAATTTCATCCGGAACTGTCCTGTCACGCCCGATGACGCCAAACGGGCGCTTGTGATTTATGGGCCGGACATTGCCACCATCAAAGGCAAGACTACAAAGTCGGCGGCAGCGCCACGTGCTCCCACTTTCGTAGCAACACCACTCCCTGCCCCCATTATGGAATACCACCGCAATGTCACACTGTGCCTCGATTTTTTTTTTGTCCAGGGTATCGCATTTTACCACACCATTTCCCGAGGCATCGGTTTCCGCACAGTGAGCCCCGTGCCCGATCGCAGCAAATCCACAATCCTGCGCGAGGCCACAGCCGCCATTAAGCTGTACAAGGCACGTGAACTACACGTGTGCGACATCCATGCAGACAATGAGTTTGAATGCATCCGCGAGGATATACGGCCAATTAACATGAACATAATCCCGGCCGACAGTCACGTTGGCGAAGTTGAGCGATCCATTCGCACCATTAAGGAGCGTCTTCGATCCTGTGTCCATGGCCTTCCTTTCAAACGTCTTCCAAAGTTAATGATCACTCACATGGTATCTGACGCTGTCCGATGCCTTAACCAATTCCCTTGGAAGAACGGTGTGTCCACAACGATGAGTCCTGCCTGCATCCTGACCGGTGCCGCAGTTCCTGATTTTAACAGTATGCGCCTTGAGTTTGGCACTTACGTCCAAGTTTTCGAGGACAACGACCCTACCAACACCCCCAGGGCGCGTTCACTGGGTGCCATTGCTCTCAACCCCACAGGTAACGCCCAAGGGGACTATTTCTTTATGTCACTGGCGACCGGCGCGAAGATATCACGGCACCAGTGGACCGAACTACCAATGACGGACACCGCCATTGCCCGTGTAGAGGCCCTTGCTTTAAACGAGGGAGAGCCTCTCATACAAGAGCGCGGTTTGGTCGTCGAGTGGCGGCCCGACCAACCGATCGACGAGTCCGAGTACGACCGCGATTACGAATTGCCGGGACCAGAGCCTGACGACGATTTTACGGGCCAAGATTTTGACCCCATCGACGACGACGAAGTTGACGATTTAAATGCAGATGGCCCCATTGTTGCCCCTGCTCCTGACTGCACCGGGCTGGACCAAGGAGCGGACGATGGCCATCAAAACCAAAACGCCGG
>JANNWD010000124.1:0-3527 GCA_031408315.1 Bacteroidota bacterium | reverse complement strand
TTAAAAAATTGATAATCAAACAATTAATAACTGTAAAATAAATTATTTTAAAATTAAAAATACCGTTTTAAAACCCATTAATAATAAAAAACGCAACTACTAACACATTGAAAACGTAAAACTTACAGATTTGGAAAACTTATAAGTTTTGTGTAATATTGTTTTGTATGAAACCTCTAAGTAACCGTTTTCAAATATTAAAAAAATATCAATGAAGCATATAGTTATCACAGTTGCTATCTTACTATTTTTGACTGCTTGCAAAAAAGATAAGACTCCGGTTGATACAAAGCAATATTTTGAAAATTCAGCTTTAACTCATTTTCAAAATTTCAGAATATTTACTAGAAATGGAGAAATTAATAACACTAGTATGGCCCAAACCTATGCAAGTGAATTTAGTTTTTATTTCTTTAATACTTCCAGTTCATTCACCGACCCCATTTTTCAAAAATTTATTTCAATAAATGATGACAGTATCATAAATGCCAGCTCAAATATTCAAATTCAAGCAGCCCGTAAAAGTATCGACATTTATGACAAATTCTCAGGCAATTTTACGGAATTAGTTAACGACACGAACGCTTTGAATTTGAATATAATAAAATACAAAGTGCTTGAACGGAAAATAAGCTCATCAGGAACTACCTATTATGAGATTCAGAAACCAGTGTATTTTGCAAAAAAAATTAATGACACATTATTTTTTCCAATAGTAAGATATATAATCATTTCTAGAAGGCCATTCATTACAACTTTTTCCGCAGACAAATTTAATAATGTGTTCTCATCAGAGGGTATCGTAAAACTCAGCCAATATGATACATTGTTAGTTCAAAGTTTTGATCTGGCCATGAATAAAATCAAATAAATACTTGAAGTCCAACAGAGGCTTCATACAACAAACGGTTTTGGGCAAGTGTGGCAGGACAAACTAATTTTAGCTAACTGCATCTCCGGTCTTCGGTTCTGGCAGGACGTTCAATTTTGAGCTTTAGTTCTTAACTTCATCTAAACAAAATAATCAACTGCGATTCCTGGCAGACCTTAATGCTAGTATAGTAATATAATTAGGTACGAAAAACTAAAATAGTTATAGGTAAGTTATTCCATAGCAACTTCACTATTACTAAAAATTGACTCCTTATCATTTGTTAGCCAACTTCAATCAATCAATTCCAATAACCATCTCTTAAATATTAACACTTATAAATTATTATCAATAACCTAAATTGCCCTTTAAAAAAGCAGGTTACATAAAATTAATGTCTTCTTTCCTCTCACATACCATTCATAACAACACTTTCATCCTACACCACCATCGTGTGCTTTTTTGGCAGGAAGAAAAAATACTAATTCTTTCCGATTTACATATTGGCAAAACCAATCATTTTCGTAAAAGTGGTATTGCTGTACCTACCAATATTATTAAAGAAGATATGCAGCGTTTGGTAGAGTGCATTCAGTTTTTTAAGCCACAAAAAATAATTATTGTAGGCGATTTATTTCATAGCATACAGAATAAAGAACATGAGTGGCTAGCCAAATGGCGAAATGATTTTGCTGCAGTACAATTTATTTTAGTAAAAGGTAATCATGATATTATTGATGAAAATTGGTACTCAGAAAATAACATTGATATAAAAAAAAATTATCTACAAATAAACAATATCATATTTGTACATCATATAGAAGACTATAAAAATCAACAGGAGAAAGAATATATTATTTCTGGACACATACACCCAGCCGTAACCATAAAAGGATTAGGCAAACAATCGTTACGGTTTCCTTGCTTTTATTTTACTGACAACTATTTAGTATTACCTGCGTTTGGTAAGTTTACAGGTACATATACATTGGAAGCAAAAAAAGGTGAGACGATTTTTGCAGTAGTTAATAATAGTATTGTAAAAATAAAGTGATAGAGTGGGTCACCCCTCAAGGGTGGCTCACTCGGTGAATAAAAATTACAAACTAAAAGCGGTATCTACAATTTGCCCTTGCTCCTGTGCATGAATTTTTGAATAACCTGTAGCTGTAGATGCACTTGCTTGGCGGCTAATTACATAAAAATTAATGTTTTTTAAATTCATTCTAAGGAAAGAGGCAGCACCCATATTCAGTGGTTCTTCTTGTACCCAGTACCAAATAGCTTTGCTGTATTTTTTGTATAAATCTTCTAATTGCTTTTGCGGTAAAGGATAAATTTGCTCTAATCGTATAATGGCAACATCTGTCCTATTATCTTTTACTTGGCGTTCTGCCAAATCAAAATACATTTTACCACTGCAAAACAATACTTTTTTAACCTCCGCAGCATCTTGTACAAAAGCATCATCAAGTACTTCTTTAAAACCACCGCTAGTAAATTCGCTTTTGTGGCTGTATGTACCTACATGGCGTAAGTTAGCCTTTGGCGAAAAATTAACTAGTGGCTTTCTAAAATTCCAAGCCAATTGGCGGCGTAATAAATGGAAGAAGTTTGCAGCAGTTGTAATATTGGTAATTACCATATTTAACTCGGCACACATTTGTAAAAAGCGTTCCATTCTTGCACTGCTATGCTCCGGCCCTTGCCCCTCGTAGCCGTGTGGTAGCAGCATAGTAACACCATTCATACGTTGCCATTTTGTTTCGGCAGCGGCAATAAACTGGTCTATCATAGTTTGTGCACCATTGCAAAAATCGCCAAACTGTGCTTCCCAAATTACTAAGGCATTGGGGTTTGCCATACTGTAACCATATTCAAAACCAAGTACAGCATATTCACTCAACAAACTATTAAATATTCTAAATGGCGATTGTGTATCTGTAAAATGATTTAAACGATTGTAGCCACTGTTTGTATTTTCATCGTAAATAACAGCATGGCGGTGGCTAAAAGTTCCTCTCTTTACATCTTGCCCACTCATTCGTACATCTTTACCATCAACTAACAAACTACCATAAGCCATCAACTCTGCTGTGGCCCAATCTATTTTGCTTTCGTCGTTGTATAATTTTATTTTATCGTTTACCAATTTATCTACTTTTCGTAGTGGTTTAAACTCTGCTGGCCATTTCATTAAACCATCAAACAATAATTTAAATTGCTCTTCACTTATTGCTGTAGTTGGCGATGTTTCAAAATCGGCAGCAGTAGCTTTTGCAAAACTTTTCCAAACTAACTCTGGCTGTTGATATTTATATGGTAGCGGATTTTGTTTTACTTCGTCTAATCGTTCTTGTAGGTCGGCTAAAAATTTTTGCTCCATTTCTTTTGCTAGGTCTTTTGCATCGGCCTCACCATTTTCAATTAAGTATTGAGTGTATACCTCTCTTGGGTTTAAGTGTTTTTCAATTAAGGCATACAATTGTGGTTGGGTAAACTTTGGTTCATCGCCTTCGTTGTGGCCATGCTTACGATAGCACACCATATCTATAAAAATATCGCTATTAAACTCTTGCCTGTAAAGCGTTGCAATTTCACTAGCTTTTACAACAGCTTCAGCATCATCTCCATTTACATGAAAAACGGGTGCTTG
>JANNWD010000123.1:0-3120 GCA_031408315.1 Bacteroidota bacterium | reverse complement strand
GAAATAAAGTCTAGCTGAGAGGGTGTCTGAAAAGCGTAGATCTAAATCCCCCCAACCCCCTTAAAAAGCGGATGCGCGTTCGTCGGGTCTCCCGACGGATTAGCGCACCAAGCAGGGGGAGAAAGAGTCAAAGTCCCCCTTGAAAAGGGGGATTTAGCGGCGTTTTTATTCGGGGGGAACCCCCGAATAAAAAAACGACAAGACAGGGGGATTGACAACCTACGATCGAAGCCAATAAGACTTTTCAGACACCCTCTGACGGTTAAGATCGAGATTACAGCTAGATCTGTTTCTTATGTGATACCTTACTGGGAATTCCTTCACAGCCGCCAGGAATCGTCAGCCGAGATTTATCGCCACACCACTTACAACAGTAATGACGTTGCTCTTCAGACATTTCTTGAACGTTAGTAAAATCGGTGTTTTCGACTACTGCGCCTGTAAATTCACCCGTTGTATAATTGGGAATCTCATTGCGACTGCGGGGGCTGGCAAGTTGGGCATCACCATAAAAAAACCGGGTACCTTTAACATCCGCACCGTTTAAATTTGCTTCATATAAAATGGTGCGCGAGAAGTTCGCTTTGACTAAATCGCAACCGCTTAAATTTGCCCTAATCAAATTAGCATCGCTAATATCCGCCCAGCGTAAATCGGCTTGAGAGATATCGGCACCTGCTAACATTACCCCCAAATCGATGACGCGAACGCCATGCAGCCGATCTTCATCATAGCCCCCATCGCCATCCAAAATCGCTCGACCGAGCCTGCGATCGCGTCTGAGGGGTGTGAGCAGTTTGGACTGAGAGAGGAAGCGCAAGACTTTTGCTTTACCTGCTGCGTCGATACTGCCTAAGAGTGCCGCCGTTCTTCCTGCGGCGAAGGCTTGTTCCTGCGGCCAATCTTCAAGGAATCCATCGTCATCTAAGACGAGATCGGAAATGCCTTGAAAGTATGCGTCGATCGTCTGTTGTTGGGTGAGAATATTTTGTTGGGTAGTCAGGCGATTTTGCTCGATCGTCAGGTCGCGCGAAATAATATACTGTCTCCAAGCGATATATACTGCTAGGATAGCTATTAAAATCTGACCGAATGCCCCACCCCACTCGCCCGACGCACCCACAGCATTCCAATCGATCTTATCGGAAAAACTACTGACGTACTCAAAAAATTCGAGAATCTGAAGTAAGCCCACGAACGCAATCAGGACGGTGATTGAGGCAATCAGTTGTAGCCGTTGAGCTGGTGATAGCGAATCTAGCAGTTCTTCGCGGATGCCGCGATAGATAATGGGTAAGGATAATACTAGCGCGATCGCGCAGCCAGCGGCGGCAATCCAGGTGTTATTGAGCCATAATCCGAACACCATTACGGCGATCGCTATCAGATTTCCCCAGATTGTCATGTTTCGTGCAAAATAGCTAGTTTATAAGGTTAAAAAATGAGATATTTTAACTTTATAATATTATCATAACATTGTTTGTTCGGATTGAAAAAAATACAGTTTAAAAGATGCAGAAAGTTATTGGCAAGTTAATTATAGTTGCTTTAATTAGTACCGTTGGGATTCTCTACTATCTATGGCAACAGGCAGTTCAGATTCCTGAAGAATATATTAAAGCCAGTGAAGACAAGCAAGATAGTCAATCTCTACCATTGTTGCCCAAGCAGATCTCGGAGCAAGCTGCTGTTAGCACACAGAAACTAACTGCCCCGATCGATAAAGCTAAAGCTGGGCAAAAAGTCACTGTCAAACTTAACGATCGCGATCTCAATAATTTGATAGTATCTAAAATTGCAACTTCTCAACCAAATAAACAGATTCCGGTCGGAATCAAAGGAATTAGGACTAATATTAAAGATGGCAAAATCCACACGGGTGCATTGGTAAATTTAGACCAACTGGCACGTAATGGACGATCGGGTACTCAAATTGCGGCTTTAAGCAAACTCACTGATAAGTTAACCTTTTTGAAAGATCGAGATATTTATATCGGGATTGTCGGAAAACCAATTGTCGATGGCACTCAGATTAAATTTGCTCCTGATACTCAAATCAAGGTGGGTAAAATGAATTTTACAATCGCCCAAATCGCTGAAGATCTTGGTATAGCTCCAGCCAAAATTCAACAGGCGATCGATCTACATTTACAACAACAGAACTTCAAAGTAGATAGTATCAATTTAGATAATAATGGCATGGCGATCGAAGGAGCGAAGAAGTAGAGTTAGGGAATAGGGAATAGTGAATAGTGGAAGGTTGAGACTTGTCCATAGCATCTAAAACCTAAAGCCTAAAACCCAATACCTAAAACCTAATGCCTAAAGCCTTCCTAAACGATCGCGAATAGAACTATAATCTGTGGTTGGCAAGTCTATCTATATTTTAGGAGTTCACGGTGGAACGGACATTTATCGCGATTAAACCCGACGGCGTTCAACGTGGGTTGGTAGGTGAAATCATTAGTCGGTTTGAAACAAAAGGCTTTACCCTCGTCGCCTTAAAATTATTGCACCCCAGCCGCGCATTAGCAGAGCAGCATTACGCAGTTCACAAAGAAAGACCCTTCTTTGCTGGTTTGGTTGATTTTATGACATCTGGGCCAGTCGTGGCAATGGTCTGGCAAGGCGATGGTGTCGTCGCTGCATCCCGGCTAGCTATCGGTACCACCAATCCCTTAGTGTCCCCTCCCGGAACGATTCGCGGCGATTTGGGCATCAACATCGGACGGAACATCATTCACGGTTCTGACGCGGTAGAAACCGCTCAAAGCGAGATTGCGTTATGGTTTAAAGAGGAAGAATTAGTCAATTGGACACCTACAGTTTCCCCTTGGTTGTCGGAATAGGGAATAGGGAATAGGGAATAGGGGATAGGGATTAGCTATGTGGTTTTAGGTTTAGATTTTCGAGAAATTAGATTTTAGCTATGTGGTTTTAGGTTTAGATTTTCGAGAAACTTGAAAGACGCTTGCGTCTTAAACTCTATCTTCTATCCCCTATACCCTATACCCAAAACCCAAAACCCCAAAACCCAAAACCAAAACCCAAAAACCACAAAATATATAAAAAAAGTTTAAATAAACAAAAAAAAAAAAACCGGAACGGGGTTAAAAAAAC
>JANNWD010000122.1:0-42516 GCA_031408315.1 Bacteroidota bacterium | reverse complement strand
TGGTTTTATTTAATCAAACGGTAATGTCTCCTCAGGCTATTGAGCAAGAGGTGGAGTTATTGCATACGCTTTTGTGTGATGTGGAACGCTTAGATAATTTAATTACTGCCCACGAACTCATCGACGTAAATAAATACAAGGTGATTAATAAAAATTTAGCACTTCGTACTTTTTTTAAACAACGCCACGAAAAACCTTTTGTTTTTTTAAATTGTAAGAATTAATATTATTTCAATTTTTTCAACGCCCCTTTCAGCATCTCCAACATTTCATCAATCTCTTCTTTTTTACAAGTGCCTACACTAAGCCTGTACCAACTACTATTTCGGCTAGCACCAAAGGCATAAAAAGGTACAATGGCCATTTTAGCTTCATCTAAAATATAATTCGTAACATCGCTTTGGGCTTCTAATAATTTACCTGCAGTAGTTATTTTACCTACTAAATTTAATTGTATAGTTAAATAAATAGCCGCTTGTGGTGCTATAGCATCTACATCAAATCCCTGTACTTTTAATTGCTGAAATCCCACGTAAATACGTTGTAAACGTTCTTCAATTTCTGCTTTAAAAGTGGTAAAGTATTTATCAATGTTTTTTGTTTGGGTAAGATAATTTGCTGTTGCTTTTTGCTCTGCCATTGGTGCCCAAGCCCCTACATGGCTGTTAATAGCTTTCATTTTATTAATAACATTTGCCGGACCCAATGCCCAACCTACTCGTACACCAGTTGCCGCAAAAGCTTTACTTATGCCATCAATAAAAATGGTGTATTCTTTCATTTTTAGATTGATGGATATTGGGTTGTAATGTTCAGTATCGCCAAAAGTAAGTGTCCAATAAATTTGGTCGTACATTAAATACAATTTCTTTTCATAATCGCCACGGTTTTCGTTTTCTTCAATTACTAAATTGCAAATAGCAGTTAATTCTTCTTTTGTAAATGTAGTACCTGTTGGGTTTAATGGACTACACAAGGCTAGTAATGATGCTCCTTTTATATGCTCGGCAATTTCATTAGCCGTAGGCATAAAGTTATTTTCCAGCTTACTTTCTATAACCACATGCTCTCCCTCGGTAAAATGTACGTAATGATTATTATTCCAACTTGGTACGGCATAAATCACTTTATCTTCCTTATCTACAATAGCCCTAAAAGCACTATAAATTAATGGTCGTCCGCCAGCGGCTATTAAAATTTCGTTGATATCAAAATGTATTTTTTCTCTATCTAAAATAAATGAAGAAACAGCTTGCCTAAGTTCCACACTGCCTTCGGCAGGCGGATAAGTTGTAAAACCTTCTTTAAAAGCTTCTACTATTTCGTTCTCAAATTGTTGCGGTATAGGAAAGATTGACGAGTCAAAATCGCCAATGGTATAATTATAAATTTTATTGCCTTGCTTAATTTTTTCTTTAATTTCTGCACCAAGTTTAACAATTTCGCTACCAATTAATGTTTCGGCTAATTGGCTTAATTTACTTGAACTCATACGTAGTAGTTATGCGGCAAAAGTAAGTATTTTCTTTATACACACATATGAAACGGATTAATACAGGTTGTTACAGATAAATTTTTAATTATTTGAGTAAGTAAAAAATAAAATATGTGTCATTTTTAACTCAATTATTCTTTACTACCTTCAAACTTTAATATAACCGAGTTTATACAATATCTAAGCCCAGTTGGCGGCGGCCCGTCTTCAAATACATGCCCTAAATGGCCTTTACATTTACCACACATTACTTCTGTACGTTTCATACCATAAGCATTATCAGGTGCATAAATAATACTTCCTTTTGTAATTGGCTCAAAAAAACTTGGCCAGCCACAACTGCTTTCAAATTTTCCATTACTTTTAAACAGTGGGTTATTACAAGCAATACAATAATAAGTTCCTATTGCTTTATGCTCATTATATTTACCCGTAAAAGCCCTTTCGGTTCCTTTATTTCTAGATATTTCATATACATCTTCTGGCAATAACTTCTTCCACTCTTCTTCGGTTTTAGGTAAATTATTGGTATCTACATTAATTATTCTTTGGGCCATTGTTACTTTATTTATAGATTTTTTTGGGCTGCAAGCCGTAAATAGCATTGTAAAAATAAATACAAGTTTATGCATAGTAGTTAAACAAAATTTTAGGTGTAAAGTTATTTACGTAAAATAAAATTTAATTGTTTTTAAATTATTCGGCAAATTGTTAAACAAATTGTAAAAACCGATTTGTATTTTTGCTATCTTCACAAGGTTAGAATGTATATAACTGTTTATGTTTAATTTAATTCTTTTTGGCCCTCCCGGAAGTGGAAAAGGCACACAAAGCGAAAAACTAATTGCAACTTATGGGCTTAAGCATTTAAGCACAGGCGATTTGCTACGTAGTGAAATAGCCGCTAAAACACCATTGGGTTTAGAGGCTAAAAATCTTATGGATAAAGGGCAATTAGTACCCGATGAAGTAGTAATTGGTATGATAAGTTCTGCATTGGATGCTAATCCTACAGCTAAAGGTTTTTTATTTGATGGTTTCCCTCGTACAAGTGCACAGGCAGAAGCGTTGGATAATTTATTGGCCTTAAAAGATACTGGCATAAATGTAATGTTGGCATTAGATGTTACTGAAGAAGAGTTAGTAAAACGCTTATTAAAACGAGGAGAAACTAGCGGCAGAAGCGATGATACAAATGAAGTAGTTATTAGGGCAAGAATTACTGAATATCACAATAAAACAGCTGTTGTTGCAGATTATTATAAACAATTTGATAAAGTGGTGATGGTAAAAGGCGAAGGAACGGTAGATGATATTTTTACCGCCTTGTGTACAGAGATTGACAAACGCAACGAAGAATAAATAACTTTACAATCCTGCTACAAAAAAGCGGGATTTTTTTTGCAAAAAAATGACACCGATAAAAAACGAAACAATTACTTTAGAAAACGAAAAAGTAAAATTAGTACCGCTAACGCTTGAGCATACTAACCATTTTGTGCAATATGCTTTAACCGAACCAACTACGTGGCAATACAGTATGGTAAACCCTGGCGGTAGCAATACAGCTATGGAAAAATATATTGTTTTTGCTTTAAAAGAAATGGATGAGAACAAATGTTATCCTTTTACAGTAATAGATAAAATTACCAACCAAATTGCTGGCTGCACTCGTTTTTACGACATTGAATTTAATAACAAAGCCGCCTCTATTGGTTATACCTGGTATGGCAAAAAATTTAGACGAACTGGTTTAAATAGGCAGTGTAAATTACTATTACTTACGTACGCTTTTGAGGTTTGGAATTTTGAAAGAGTAGAATTTAGAGCTGATGTAGGTAATGTAGCATCAATTAATGCAATGAAAAATATTGGTTGCAAAGAAGAAGGAATTTTACGTAGCCATGCCACCATAGAAAACGGTAGAAGAACATCAATGATTTTAAGTATTTTAAAAGACGAATGGTTTGGCGGTGTTAAAGAAAATTTAGTAAAAAAGATTTATTAAAGAGGCTTGCAATTTTCTTTTAACCATGTAATAATTTCATCAAAATGTAATTCGCCAGTAGAAATGTTTATGACGAACACATAGCTTAACCCTAATTCACCATTATAGACAAATCCGTCATCTCTTAATAAAGTAATCATTGCTAAAAATCCAGTCCTTTTATTCCCATCCAAAAATGGATGATTCATTATTATACTCTCCCCGATTGCTGCCGCTTTTTCAAATGAAGTTTGATATAAATCTTCCCCTCCAAACGTGGCAAAAGGTCTGGCTATTGCAGATTCTAATCCACCCAAATCTCTAATACCTTCTCCGCCGCCATATAGATTTATTGAATATAAATGTAGAGCAAGAACATCTTTTAGAAGGATCATTGGGCTAACTTTTTTAATACGTCAGCATATTTTGAATTTACTTCATCAAAATGTTGAGAAAGATTGTAGGTTTTATTTTCTTTTTCTAATCGTTCTAAATGAGCTATAATTTCATCTAAAGCTGATTCGCTTTTTAAAGCTGCTATTTTTTCTAAGGCATATCCTTTTTTCTCAATCGTACTCATAACTCATAATTTTATCATCAAATTTATAAAATATATTCCATTATTGCATTGTAGCTTTGCCAAAACTATTTTTGTAAATGAACAAATTAGGTAACTACATCAACGGCAATTGGATAACTGGCGATGGGGATGGACAACTTTTATATAACGCTGTAACTAGCGAACCCATTTATACAGCCACCACCAAAGGTTTAGATTTTAAAGCCATGTTGGATTATGGCAGAACGGTTGGTAATCCTGCTTTACGAAAAATGACTTTTCATGCAAGAGGAAATATGCTTAAGGCGTTGGCGTTTCATTTACAAAAACATTTACCAAAATTTTACGAAATAAGTTATAAAACAGGTGCTACAAAAGCCGATAGTTGGGTAGATATTGAAGGCGGAATTGGTAATCTTTTTGCCAACGCATCTCTTAGAAGAAAATTCCCAGACGATGTAATTTGTATAGATGGCGAAAGCCATAACCTTAGCAAGAATAGTACGTTTATGGGCACACATATCCTAAGCCCAAAAGAGGGTGTAGCAGTGCATATAAACGCATTTAATTTTCCGGTGTGGGGTATGTTAGAGAAAATTGCAGTTAATTTATTAGCTGGTATGCCAGCTATAGTAAAACCTGCAAGTGTAACTAGTTATTTAACCGAAGCGGTAGTAAAAGAAATTATTGCAAGTAATATTTTACCAAAAGGTGCATTGCAATTAATTTGTGGTAGTGCAGGCGATTTATTAAACCATGTTACCAGCCAAGATGTAGTAACATTTACAGGTAGTGCAACCACAGGGCTGCTATTAAAATCAACCGCAACTATTTTAGAAAACAATACACCATTTACTGTAGAAGCCGATAGTTTAAATTGCATTGTATTGGGTGATGATGTAACACCCAATATGCCTGAGTGGGATATTTTTATAAAAGAGATACGGAAAGAAATGACGCTAAAGGCTGGGCAACGATGCACTGGAATACGCCGAATTTTTGTACCGCAAAATAAAATTGAAGATATACAAATTGCATTGGGTAAGGCGTTGAGCCAAACAGTAATTGGTAATCCGTTAAACGAAAAAGTGAGAATGGGTTCTTTAGCAGGAGAAACACAACGTAATGAAGTAAAAGAGCAAGTACAAAAGCTTTTAGCATCTTCACAAATTATTTATGGCAGTTTAGATAGTGTACAGGTAATAGATGCAGATGCAATAAAGGGAGCTTTTATGAGCCCAATATTATTATTAAATGAATTACCTTGGAATGAATTGCCTTTGTCTTCAGCCCAAGGACAAAAAAAAGGAAATCCATCTCATAATATTGAAGCCTTTGGCCCAGTAAGCACATTAATGCCTTATACAAATATTGATGATGCCATTGCATTAAGTAAATTAGGCAAAGGAAGTTTAGTAAGTACCATTGTAACTGCCAATACAAAAATTGCAAGGCAATATGTAATTGGTGCAGCTACTCATCATGGTCGTATTTTAATTTTAAATAACGAATGTGCTAAAGAAAGTACAGGACATGGAAGTCCACTGCCATTGTTAGTGCATGGCGGCCCAGGCAGGGCAGGCGGTGGAGAGGAAATGGGTGGCATTCGTGGTGTAAAACATTACCTACAACGTACAGCCATACAAGGCAGCCCAACAACAATTACCGAGGTTACACAAGTATATCAACCAAATGCAAAAGGAAAAGATGGAGGTAAACATCCGTTTAAAAAATATTTTGAAGAGCTTGAAATTGGCGAACAAATTATAACCGATAAACGAATTATAACTAGTGAAGACATTGATAAGTTTGCAGAGCTTAGTGGTGATAAATTTTATGCTCATTTAAAAGATACCAATTTTGATGGCACTATGTTTACACACCAAGTGGCACATGGTTATTTAATTATGAGTATTGCTGCTGGTTTGTTTGTAGATAGTTTTAAAGTAAATCCTGTGTTATTAAATTATGGTATAGATGAATTACGGTTTACAAAACCAGTGTACCCGGGGGCAGAGGTTTACATACGCTTTACTTGCAAAGAAAAATTACCCAATGATAAACGTATTGTAGAAAACCCCGAAGATTTTAAACGTGGCGATGACATTGAAAAAGGTATAGTAAAATGGCTGGTTGAATTTTTGGATGAAACAGATGAGATAACTGGTGTGGCTACTATATTGACGATGGTGGCAAGAAAATCTTAAAAAATAAAGGGTTGCTATTAAGGCAACCCTTTATAAACATCTACATCAAAATATTTATTCTTCCACCAACTCAGCATTATGTGCATTTTTTAGCACCGATGCCAAGCCATTAACCATCCCATCTTCGCTTTCATACATTTGGCTTGTACCAACTATTTGACCATTACCTGCCTTTAAATTAAAATAATGTTTGCCATTTTTAGCAACTAGGCGTTCAAAATTAGTACTGTCTTGCGAATTTTTTTTAACCGATTCAATTCCATTTGAGCATGCAGCTTTAGTGCTATAACCCTCGCTGCTTAAAATGGTTTGTCCATTATCGGCTTTTAAATTAAATTGATATTCGCCATTGGCTCTGGTAGAAATTACAAACTTTCCCATTTTGTGTTTTTTAGATGATTAATTATATATACTAAGATGCAATAAAAATTATTGAGTTGTATGCTTAACCAATTATTTTATATTTTATCATTCAACTCTTTCTTTACACATTTTTACGCTTTTTGCTATGTGCTTTCATTTGTAGGTATTATCTTTAAAGCAACAACCTTTTTTTCCAATTCTATTTGTATTAGCCTGCCGTATAATTTATAGCTCAGTAAAGTCTTAATTTTTTTTCATTAATATAGATAAAATGAATAATTTTTCTTTAAAAAAAGCTGGCGTCTTTGCAGTTATTTTAACTACAATAGTTGTAATCGGCTGGGAGTTTTACCTTAGATCCAAGGGTTTTGAAACCACCTTTAATGACGATCCAGCCTTGTGGACTAATCAAAGAGATAAGGTTTATGAATCAGCAGAGAGTTCAACCGTTTTCATTGGGTCGTCTCGTATAAAATTTGATTTGGATATTGTTACCTGGAAAAATATTACTGGTGATAACCCTGTACAATTAGCCTGTGTAGGAAGCAACCCTATACCAATACTGGAAAACCTAGCCAATGACAACAAGTTTAAAGGGAAATTGATTGTGGATGTAACCGAAGGTTTATTTTTTTCCACTTCTCCAAATAATAATTTTAGGCCCACCGAAAATATGAAATATTTTAAAGAACGAACTCCAGCACAAAGGGCAGGTTTTTATATAAATAGCCTGCTAGAATCTCAATTTGTTTTTTTAGACAAAGATTGGCTTTCCTTAAACGGTTGTTTAGATAACTTTTCTATTAAAGACAGGCCGGGAGTATATAATTTTCATGGTTTCCCATCTGATTTTGGTAGGGTAAAATTTAACAGGCAGGAATATATGACTGATAAATTTTCATCAGATACTATTTTGCAAAATAAAGTAAAAGCTATTTGGGCAAGTTTTATAAAAATGAGTAAAGAGCCTCCAGCAAGTGGAGCAAAGCTTGATTCTATTCTCAACAGTGTAAAAACTTTTGTAGATAAAATTAGGGAAAGGGGCGGCAAGGTTATTTTTGTACGTACGCCCTCAAGCGGCCCTTATTACCACATGGGAGAAAGCAAAGTTTTTGCTAGAGAAAAATATTGGGATCGCTTATTATCTACCACCAAAAGCCCGGGAATACATTTTGAAGATTACCCTGCAATTTCAAATTTTACTTGTCCGGAATTTTCGCATTTAAGCCAAATCGATGCGGTTGTATTTACCAAAGAATTTATACGGATATTAAACCAAGATAAAGGATGGTTTTTTCCTACGCTACCTGCACCTGTAAAATAATTTTAACCATTAACTAACTTTATTATGGTATTTAACTCCTTAACATTTGTTGCCTTTTTTATTGTTATGCTCATTTTGCATAACCTGCCTTTTAGTTGGAAAGTAAAAAAGATAAATCTCTTATTGGCCAGTTATATTTTTTATGCTGCCTGGAACCCTCCATTTATATTATTGCTTTGGCTTTCTACCGTGGTTGATTATTTTGTAGGCCGGGCATTGTACAATCAAGAGAATAAACACAAGCGAAAAATATTATTGGTAGTAAGCCTTATTGGCAATTTGGGTATGCTTTGTTTTTTTAAGTACGGAACTTTTTTGCTGGAAAATTTTACACAATTGGTTAATGTTTTTGGCATGGATTTTCATCCTGCAAAACCAAATATTATTTTGCCTGCCGGTATTTCGTTCTATACATTTACAACACTTTGTTATACCATTGATATGTATAAAAAGAAAAGTGAGCCGGTTAAATCCCTGTTAGATTTTTCTCTTTTTGTAACCTTTTTTCCTCACTTGGTTGCTGGGCCAATTGTTCGTCCGCCACAACTAGTGCCGCAGTTTGAAACGCCTCGTAAGGCATCGCAACAACAATTAATGCAGGGCTTATTGTTGATAAGCCTTGGGCTATTTATGAAAGTAGTTTTAGCCGATAGTATGCTGGCCCAATCTGCCAATGATGTGTTTAATTCAAAAGCAATTTTACAAACATTGGATGCATGGACTGGGGTATTGGCTTTTTCGGGACAAATATTTTTTGACTTTGCAGGCTACTCAACCTGTGCGGTAGGTGTAGCCTTATGTTTAGGCTTTGTTTTGCCACATAACTTTTTATACCCTTATGCGGCTATTGGCTTCTCTGATTTTTGGCGAAGATGGCATATTACTTTGTCTGCCTGGCTAAGAGATTATTTATACATTCCGCTTGGCGGAAACCGTAATGGAAAATTTAGAACCTACATCAATTTAATGATCACCATGTTACTAGGTGGCCTTTGGCATGGTGCCAACTGGACCTTTGTTGTTTGGGGTGCATTACATGGTGCTTATTTGTGGGGCGAAAAAATAATACAAGACTTTCGCATAAAAACAAAAACAGCGGCTTTGTCTGCAATACCTTCTGGAGAGCTAGGTGTGCTTGGTGCAATTCCCAAAGAATTTAAGGATAGAACGTTTCGCAATTTTATTTATGCGATGATCACCTTTTTCTTCATTAATGTAACCTGGGTATTTTTTAGGGCACCTGATTTTACATCTGCATGGCATCTGTTAACTTCTATGTTTTATGCTGTACCAAAGGCCGAGGCATTGCTTTCTACTTTAAGTATAATAAAAGTTTTAGTAATAGTAGTGTTAATGGTTGCTTTTCATTGGATGATGCGTAATACTATGGTGTTAACGGTTGCAGAAAAAATGCCCTGGTGGCTTTTAGGTATAATCTGGTCTGTTTTGATACTCTTACTTATATGGAGCCAAGAAAGCAGTAGTTCATTTATTTATTTTCAGTTTTAAAATAAGGTGTAACTACTTTACTAATTTAAATCGTAAAATTAAAGAGGGCTGTATAAATACAACCCTTTTTAATATCTATACAATTAATAATTTAGGCTTCTGCCTCAACATTAGCATTATGTGCATTTTTAATACCAATGCTAAACCACTGACCATTCCAGCTTTGCCTTCATACATTTGGCAGGTAACAATAATTTGCTTACTTCCTGCTTTTAAATTAGTATAATATTTACCGTTTTTTGATGGGTAATAATACTTATAAGGTATACTAATAAGTTATTAAGTTGTATCTATTACCCTTTATGTTTTCAATTTAGTAAAAAGTCTAGCTTAATCCCTCATTTTTTCAATTTCTTCTTTCGTTTTATTTTTATCTGTAGCCACTACAAATTTTACGTAATAATTATCGCTTAAGCTATATTCATCCAACAAAATATATGTCCCCACAGCATATTTGGGGTTTTTGCTAAGCCAAAATGTTTTTTTACCAAGCACATTTGGTTTTTCAATTTTTTCAAACTGTCCAAATACTTTTTCAATATATTTTATGTACTGTTTTACCCTTGCCTCTGCTACTGTTTTTTCATAACTCCAATTATCCTCATAAATAGCTTCTAAATAACCTCGTTGAAAAATAATTGTTTCGTTTTTGTTTTCTTCATTCATATAAGGCAACCAGGTTACTTTTTTATGATCGCTATTTTTTAACGCATAAGCGTTTATAAATTGATTTTGACTTTGCTGTACAATGGTTGTAAGGTCGTTAATTTTATCTTGTTCTTTTTTATCAGTAATTTTTGTAAAACTTTCTATTTTAATAGCAGAAAAAGCTACTTTTTGTTTACCAGCAATAAGTACACCTATACTATTAATATTTATTTTAGTTTCAGCAATATTTAACAACCACTGCCCATTTATTAAAAAATGAAATTGGTTTCGTTTTTTAATTATTGTTAATATATTTTCTGCATTATCTTTCTTAATACCTTCAAGCAGTGTCCAACCTCTATATTTAAGACTTTTGCCATTGTCGGTAGCGTATAATTTATAATAACCGTTATCGGTTATAGAAAATTCAAACCCATTAAATATATTATTGGGTAATTTTTCTCCAAATAAAAAGCCATAACTTGATAAATTGGTACCGTCTACATGCTTAAGTGCTACACTCATTGTAACTTCTTCATCTGTAGTAATATTAATTTTTTTATTAGAAATTGTATTATAGGAAACAGCTACCCCTTGTTGCTTATTATCAATAACTAATTGTTGTTTTACAACACTAAGGGTAGCACTATCCTTAGTGGTTGTGGCAGATAACGACCATTTACTTTTATTGTTTTTAAAATTTTCTTCAAACACATTTTTTTGTGCAGTTAAACTTAAGCCTACAAGAATAATAGAAACGAATAAGATAATTTTTTTCATATATTTTTTTTATAAAGATAGCGGTATCAAATAACCTATATATACCCACAACAAGGTATTTTAATTTGTGTTAAATAATTTTACAGTCTAATTTCTTTAAAACAAATCTTTAAATTTGTTTATCAAAATAAAATATATGGATACAGCATACGTAAAATCAGAAACTCATCAAGGCATTACCGCTATTGAATTTTTTCATCCGCAAAGCAACAGCTTGCCAGGTAAAATTTTAGAGGAGTTAACAAAAGAAATTCACTTTGCTGGTACACACAACGAAACTAAAGTTATTATATTAAAAAGCGGTGGCGATAAAACCTTTTGTAGCGGTGCAAGTTTTGATGAATTAATGGCAATAAAAAACGAAACTGAAGGGTTACAGTTTTTTAGTGGTTTTGCTCATGTAATTAATGCAATGCGTAAATGCCCTAAAATTATAATTGGACGAATACAAGGTAAGTGTGTTGGTGGCGGTGTAGGCTTGGCTGCAGCAGTTGATTATGCTATTGCTACCGATAAGGCCGAAGTTAAATTAAGTGAATTAGCCGTTGGTATTGGTCCTTTTGTGGTAGGCCCAGCTGTAGAGCGTAAAATTGGAACTGCAGCTTTTAGTGCATTAGCCATTGATGCAACTATGTGGCGTAATAGCGATTGGGCAAAGCGAAAAGGCTTATTTAGTGAGGTACATGAAAATATTGAAAATATGGATGAGTCTATTTTTAGATTATCTAATACCTTAGCACATTCATCGCCGCAGGCCATGGCCGAAATGAAAAAAATATTTTGGAAAGACACTTCCCTATGGGATGAACTTTTAATTGAAAGAGCAAAAATTAGCGGTAGATTGGTTTTAAGCGATTTTACAAAAAATGCAATAGCAAAATTTAAGAAGAAATAATCCTCATTCCGTGTTCTCTTAAAAACCTATATGCAATTGTTATCGTATCTTTGAGCAATATGAAAAAGCTATTTGCTTTACTTTTAATAACTGTATTTGTTAGCAGTTCATTGGTAAAACTTTATAAAGATTTTACCAATAACTGTAGCATCTCTTTTTCAGTATACGACTCCGAAGACGATAATGAGGAAAAAGAAATTGAAAAAGACAATGATTTAAAGAAAGATAAAATTATTATTGATTTCTTAATTTCTTCTTCTTTGGGTTTAACAGAAACTCAAAAATTTTATATTACACATTTATATTCTTTGCCAAACCCCTACATCGTAGAATACATAATTCCTCCAAATAAAGTTTAGGCTTTACTTCTTTTTTGTGCCTTGTGCATATCTACATTATTTTTATACTTTTTATTTATTATGACAAACAAACGTTTATTTGCCAATGCTGGTAAAGACATACCTGCAGGTTTAGTAGTATTTTTAGTAGCACTTCCCCTTTGTTTAGGCATATCAATTGCTAGTGGAGCAACACCATTTAGTGGGCTAATTGCTGGTATTATTGGAGGCTTGGTTGTAGGGGCTTTAAGCAACTCTCCGTTAAGTGTAAGTGGTCCTGCGGCAGGTTTAGCCACATTGGTTTCTGGTGCAATTTTAGCTATTGGTGGTATAGAGCATTTTGATATGTTTTTATGTGCAGTAGTAATTGCTGGTATTATACAAATTAGTTTAGGTGCATTAAAACTGGGTGGTATTGCTAACTATATACCTAGCAGTGTAATAAAAGGAATGCTTACTAGTATTGGTATTTTAATTATTGCTAAACAAATACCACATGCTTTTGGAAAAGATAGAGATGATAAAGGCGTTATTACAGAGCTTTTTCCTTTTGGTAATGAAGATTGGCACGAACTTTTAATTCCCTTACAAAGTATTGAAGTAGGTGTTACCATTGTAACGATAGTATCTATTTTAATAATTATTTTTTGGGATAAATCTCCACTTAAAAAGAAACTACCTTTTGTACCTAGTGCATTAGTTGCTGTAATTGCTGCAATAGTTATCAATCAAATTTGGTTAAGTATGGGTAGCAAATTGCAAATTACGGAGCAATCGCATTTAGTAAATTTACCTGTTGCAAAAAGTCCGAAAGAGTTTTTAGGTTTTTTTACCTTACCCAATTTTAGTGGCTTTACAAACGGTACTGTTATTATGTATGGCTTTATTATTGCCCTTATTGCCAGTTTAGAAACACTCTTAAGCATAGAAGCTGTTGATAATTTAGATGGTGAAAGAAGAGTAACTAATACCAATAGAGAGTTGTTTGCACAAGGGGTAGGAAACACTATCTCTGGATTAATAGGAGGGCTGCCTATAACTAGTGTAATTGTACGTAGCAGTGCAAATGTAAATGCTGGTGCAAAAACAAAATTATCTACTATTTTTCATGCATCTTTATTATTAATAAGTGCAATAGCAATCCCTTTTTTATTAAATAAAATTCCTTTGGGGGCATTGGCAGCTATCCTTTTACTTACAGGTTGGAAGCTGGCAAAGCCTGCGGTATTTATTCAAATGTTTAAAAACGGAAAGTATCAGTTTATTCCATTTATAATTACAGTAGTAGTAATTATTGCAATCGATTTAATCAATGTATTGCCAGCCTTAAATGGTAAAGGATTAATTATTGGGGTATTTGCTGGAATAATATCTGCCGGAGGCGCTATACTACACGGCAATTTAAAAAATAGCTATTATTTTAATAAAGCAAAGCATAAAGATGGTGATACTATTACTATTGACTTATCGGAAGAGGTAAGTTTTTTAAATAAAGCAGCTATAAGAGAAACATTAGATCATATGCCAGAAAATTCAAAAGTAGTTATTGATGCATCTAACACCCATTATATTGATTTTGATGTGTTGGAATTAATTAAAGAATTTAGGGACATAAAAGCCCCATTAAAAAACATTCACTTACAATTAAACGGTTTTAAAGAAGCATATAAAATTGACAATAGTCATTCTGTTTCTTCAAGCCATTAAAAAAATATTATTATGAGAGCACATACAAAAGATACACAAACCAGCCTTACACCACGGATGGCTTTAGAAATATTAAAAGAAGGTAACGATAGGTTTGTAAAAAACTTAAAAAAACAACGAAATTTATTAGATCAAGTTAACGATACAAGAGATGGTCAATGGCCATTTGCAACCATATTAAGTTGTATAGATAGTAGAACAGGTGCCGAATTAATTTTTGACCAAGGATTAGGTGATATTTTTTCTGTACGTATAGCAGGCAATATTGTAAATACAGATATAATAGGAAGTATGGAATTTGCTTGTAAAGTTGCAGGTTCAAAATTAATTGTTGTATTAGGCCATACCGCTTGCGGTGCAATTAAAGGCGCTTGTGATCATGTAGAAATGGGAAATTTAACAGAGCTACTTTCTAAAATACAACCAGCCGTATATCAAGAAACTAAAACCAAAAAAAATAGAACCTCTGCCAATAGTAGCTTTGTAGATAATGTAGCCACTATTAACATAAAAAGAAGTGCAGAGCAAATTATTGAACGTAGTTATATTTTAGAGCAAATGTTGGAAGAAGGAAAAATTGGAGTAGTAGGTGCAATGTATAATATACAAACTGGCAAAGTGCAATTTTGTAAAGATGTATTATATATCAATGATGATAAAAATCCTAAATTTTCATTAAATGATTTTAGGAGCTAAACAATAACAAAATGAGTAAAAACTTATTTATCGAAGAACATACAATACATGAACTAAAACATTTTTTGCCATCGCAACAGGCTTTAAAAGATTTTATTCATCACAACTCATTACATGCTTTTCAACACATGAAATTTTATGATGGCATAAACAAAGCGTCTAAAATTTTTGGCTTTCAAGTAAGTTTAGAACTTAAAGATTTTAGAGAATTATACAAAACTAAAAGAATAAGAGAAGATATATTAGATAAAATAATTACAGAGAAAAAAGGGGTTAATACAATTGATGTTTGGAAACAAAAGTTGCTTAATAACTCATACGATACTATTAATGAGCCACGTATTGGGCAATTGCGTAAGTATTGGAAAGAGTATTTTTATTTTGATTTAGATAATGAAGTACATCCGTTATTATTTAGAATTATTTGTAGCTTTTTGGATCAAGGCGTAGCCATAGAAAAATATCCTGTAGCTAACAAATCGTTTACTGAAAGTATAAAAGATATTGAGCAAAATAGTTTTGCAAGTTTTTTTAAAACAAAAAAAGTTAAACAGCTTTTTTTAAGCGGAAACTACACTATAGAATATTTATTACAATTAATTGTTGGCAAACATGAATACTTTGAACAGTATTTATTTGATCAAGCCTTTGCCCATCATGGATGGAGTGGTTTTATAAGTGCAGTAGAGGATAATCCGCAAACTTTATTAGACCCCAAAAAAATTAATTTAAAAGAATTTATTGCTTTTGAATTATTGCTGGAGTTAGATGCTTTAAATAATAAGTTAGGCAGCAATTGGCAGCCCATTGCAAACATTACTAAAAAAGCCCCAATCAATTTATTTGCCGATGCTCCAAAAAATGAATTAGCCCAAGTAATTGAGCTATGGCAAGATGCTTTTGAATTTAGCTATTACGATACCGTAATGGCTGGAATTTTATTGGCAAGTGGAGAGGAAGATAATGAAAATAAAAAAAGTTTTGCTGCTATTTTTTGTATAGATGAACGAGAATGCTCTATACGCCGACACATTGAAGCTACAGACAATAATTGTGAAACTTTTGGTGCTCCTGGTTTTTTTGGTGTAGAGTTTTACTTTAAACAACAAGACAATTTATTTTACGATAAACTTTGCCCTGCACCAGTTACGCCTAAGTTTTTAATTAAAGAATTTGATGCAGTAGGTTCAAAAAAAGGAGAACTCATCTACAGCAAAAATACTCATGGTTTTTTAACTGGTTTTTTATTAAGTATACCGTTTGGTTTTTGGGCATTTGCAAAAAAAATACAATTATTGTTTTTTCCTAAAATGAGCCCTGCAATTAGCGACGCTTACTCCCATATGGATAACCAATCTGTTTTAACTATAGAAAATAAAAATGAGGCAGATGTAGAAAATGGATTGCAAATTGGATACACCATTGATGAAATGGTTGCTAGAGCCGAAGGTTTTTTACGTGGGATTGGTATGGTTAAAAATTTTGCACCCATTGTGTATGTTGTAGCACATGGTAGTAGTAGTGCAAATAATCCACACCATGGTGCACATGATTGTGGAGCATGTAGCGGCAGACCAGGTGCAACCAATGCAAGGGTAATGTCTTTTATTTTAAATCATCCGAAAGTAAGAGAAGTACTTGCTGCAAAAAACATTTCCATTCCACCATCAACACAATTTATTGGTGCAATGCATGATACGGCTGCAGATGTAATTGGCTATTACGTTGATACTATTTTAAATGAAGTAAATAAAATACAACATCAAAAAAATATACAATCGTTTGAAACTGCACTCGATTTAAATGCAAAAGAACGTAGCCGCCGCTTTGCATCAATCAATACAAAAAACGAATTACAGCAAGTACGTAAAGCAATATTAAACCGATCTGTTTCTTTATTTGAACCAAGGCCAGAGCTTGGGCATGGTACTAACACTTTAGCCATTATTGGTAGAAGAGATGTTACTAAAGGCTTGTTTTTGGATAGAAGAGCTTTTTTAAATAGCTATGATTATACCACCGACCCCGATGGAGCAATTTTAACCAATGTAATGAAACCTATTGGGCTAGTTTGTGGCGGTATTAATTTAGAATATTATTTTAGCAGAGTAGATAATATTAAAATGGGTGCTGGTACAAAATTGCCTCATAATGTATTGGGTTTATTTGGCGTAGCCAATAGTAGCGATGGTGATTTACGCCCTGGCTTACCTTGGCAAATGATTGAAGTGCATGACCCAGTTCGTTTGTTAGTTATTGTAGAGCATAAACCAGAGGTTGTTTTAAAAGCTATTCAATCATCGGATGAAGTTTTTGAATGGTACAAAAATGAATGGGTACATATAGCAGCATTACACCCTACAGAAAAATGTTTTTATTATTTTAAAAATGGGACATTTGAAAAATACACTCCATTAACAACAACATTAAATACAATTGATGATATGAAGGTATTTATTGAAAGTGCAAAAGAAATGGAAACAAATCATATTGTACATGCTACTAAAGAAAATTTAGAAGTGCATTTATTAAATTAATAAATGCTAAAGAAAAGTTTAGTTAAAAGAAAATTAAAAAATGAATCAACTATTACCGTTATTTATAGTGTTGCCTTTTGTTGCATTTCTTGTAAATTTATTTTTTGCCAATAAAAAAGAAAAGTCAATTGCTGCAATTGCTGAAATGGTTACCAGTGTTTATATATTTTCTTCAATTGGCTTTGCAATTTTGTGGCTTATTAAAGGCTATACACCTATTACCTATAAATTAGTTACCCTATATAAAACCAATGATTTTGAGTTTGTACTTAATTTTTATTACGATTATATTACTGCCATATATAGTGTTGTTGGTGCTTTTGTATTTTTCTTTGTAGCAAGATTTAGCCGTTATTACATGCACAGAGATGAAGGTTTTAAACGTTTTTTCAATACCTTTTTATTTTTTCTTTTAGGGTTTAATCTTATAATTTTTTCTGGCAATTTCGAAACTTTATTTATTGGATGGGAAGTTATTGGTTTATCTTCTTTTTTATTAATAGCATTTTATAGAAACAGATATTTACCTGTAAAAAATGCCTATAAAGTTTTATCTATTTACAGGTTAAGCGATATTGCTTTAATACTTGCTATGTGGATGTTGCATCATCTTACCCACCAAAATATATCGTTTACACAATTGGCAGAGGCTAATGCAATGGCTGTAGAACATCAACACTCTGGTATGGCTTTGTTTATTGCATTAATGTTTGTATTAGCAGCGGTAGCAAAATCGGCACAGTTTCCTTTTACCACTTGGTTGCCAAGAGCAATGGAAGGACCAACAAGCAGTAGTGCAATTTTTTATGGCTCGGTAAGTGTACATATTGGTGTGTTTATTTTATTGCGTACTTACCCATTTTGGCAAGATGTTACTTTAGTAAAAATTATTATCATTTGCGTTGGTGCTATTACTGCAATAATTGCATCTTTAGTTGCAAGAGTACAACCCACCGTAAAAACACAAATTGCTTATGCAAGTGCTGCACAAATTGGTATTATTTTTATTGAAGTAGCATTGGGCTTACACTGGTTAGCTTTAATTCATTTTGCTGGCAATGCTTTTTTAAGAACGTATCAATTGTTGGTATCTCCATCGGTATTAAACTACTTAGTGCATCATCAATATTTTCATCATAAAGCCAATACTTCAACAGCCGACAACAAACTTAAAAATTCTATTTATACACTCAGTATTAAGGAGTGGAATATGGACACCATTTTGCATAATTATTTTTGGATGCCGTTTAAATGGATTGGAAGACAGTTAGGTTTTTTAGAAAATAGGTTTGGAAGGTTGATTATTATTATATTAGGGCTTTTAGCAATTACTACTACATTTTTACATCCAACAATTTTTGAATCGATTTCCAGCTATTTACCAATCCTTTTTATGAGTATTGCTTTACTTGTTATTTTACATTCTTTTTCGTCTCGTAAATCGGCAACGTTTGCTTGGGGAAATTTATGGATGGCTCATGTATTTATTATTTGTGCTATTGTAAAAAATACAGGTGTAATAAATTGGTTGCAAATAATTATGTATGCAAGTGGTATTACTTTGGCAAGTGTTGTAGGTTCAATCTGTTTATACAAAATTAAAAAGATAGATAACGATATTAGCTTAAATAATTACCATGGTTATGTGTATGAACAAAAGTCTACCGCTTTTATATTTTTATTATCTGCACTTGGTTTATTAGGCTTTCCTATTACTGCTGCGTTTATTGGAATAGATGTTTTTTTTACACATATAGGCGCTACACAATATGCACTAATTGCGATATTGGCTTTATGCTTTTTGTTTATTGAGTTAGCGGCTATTCGTATTTACTTACGCATATTTTTAGGGTTACATAAAAAATTAGATCACCCAGTAGCATTTAGAAGTAGTTAATAAAAATTATAGTTTTTAATGAAAAAATTAATTGTCATTTTTATTCTTTTTAAATGGCAGCAATCCATTGCACAAAACGACAGAGTAAATGATTATAACAACTTAGTTTGGCTGCAAAGTTTTAATACCATTGCATTAAGTAATAAATGGAGTGTGTATGTTGAGTATCAATTGAGGAGAGATAATGGCTTAAAAAATTGGCAACAAAGCTTACTAAGGCTTGGTGCAAATTATAAAATAAACGATAATGTAATTTTACATGCTGGTTATGCTTGGGTAGAAACTTTCCCTTACGGTAAATATCCACTAGCTAATAATGGCACTTTTCCAGAACATAGAATTTATGAGCAATTAACCTTACGCCAACCACTAAATAAATTTTTATTTACACATAGGTTTAGGATTGAGCAACGTTGGCTTGGCAGGGTAAAGGCTGGTACAGATAGAGAAATTGAGGAGTGGTTATTTCTTAATCGCTTTCGTTATCAATTTAGAACGCAATATTCGTTAGGAAAAAAAATGTATGCTGCTGCTGCTGATGAAATTTTTATAGGTGCTGGTAAAAATGTAGGCGTAAATATTTTTGATCAAAATAGATTATTTTTATTGCTTGGATATAAACTAAATAAAAAAGTAAGTATTGAAGGTGGTTATTTTAATCAAACTTTGCAACAAGGTAGGCGTATAAACAACCAAACAATTATGCAACGAAATAATGGTTTGGTTGTAAGTTGCGTTACAAATTTTTAAGTGTTTTAGGTAATAAAGTCAAAAAATTATTACTGCCACAACTGCCCAGCAGCCCACTGTAACCCCTGTGCCGTTTTATTATACTTTATGGTAACTTCTGTTAGTTTAATTAAGGTTTCTAGTGCTTTTGTTTCTCGGCTATTTACTAAAAACAAAGTACTTTCTCCATTAAAAAAACGAACCTCTTCGCCTTGCTGTAGTCTATAATAATTTTGATAATTACGTTGCAACAAATTTACCTGCACCTTATAGTTTACTAATTGATTATAATAATTTTTTACTTTATTTACAATTTCATTTTCTTTAGCATTTTGTTGTAATGTGGTTTCGGTAATTTTTAGTTTTGCTAATTTATAATCGCCACGGCCTTGGCTAAGGCGTAACGGCATACTAAACCCTACTCCAAATTTATAATTATTATCAAACAATGTTTTTGTAGCAGTGCTAGCAACATTGTACCCCTTGCCTAGTTGATTATATTTAACATCCAGCTTGGGCAATAAATCCTGAAATTTTAATTTTTTTTCAATATCTAACGATTGTAATTTGTATTGATAAAGATTTAAGGCTGGATGATTTTTTTTTGCCTCATCTACTAATTTATTCAATTCAACAAATACAATCGCATCGTACAATTCACTTACTTTTTTGTCGGGCTGTACATCGTCCGGTAAATCGTACGATGCATTATTATCTTTCCATAAAAAAGTATTAAGCTGTATAGCTGCATTTTGCCATGCCAACAATGCTTCGTTTTGTAGATATTCAAAATTTTGTAATTGTGCTAAAGTCTCTGTAGTATCAATAGCTGGTCGTTCACCAATTTTAAAGGCTGTTTTTACCAACTCAACCCTTCTATTATTTATGGTAATTACATTGGTATAGGTTTGATAAATATAAAATGTTTCTACCCATTTCCAATAAGCTTCGGCTGCAACTAACAACAAATCGTTTAATAATAATCGCTGCTCTTGTTCAGAAGCGTTTATCATTATTTTTGCTTGTTGTAAAGCCGCTCTTCGTTTATCTATCAACAAATTTTTTGCTAACGGAATACTTACTCCAGCAAAGCTGGTTTTACCTAATGTTTGTGCATTGTCTGTTCTATTGCCATTCAAATATTCAATACCTGTACTTACTTCAATACCATACCAAGTTGGAATAGTTAATTGTACTTCGTTATTTTGATAATATTTAATTCCATCAAATGTTTTATTGCCACCATCCACACCTGCTATAGGATCGAACCCTGCTTTGGCACTTATTAAATTTGCATCCGCTTTTTTCACAATAATTACTGCTTGCTTTGCAACAGGGTGATATTTTTTTACTATTTGCAAAAAACTATTTAGCGAAAGTTGTTTTAAACTATCCTGTGCTTGTACGTTTTTTACAAAACATAAAATGGTTATTGTAATAAATATTTTTTTCATTGTTAGAATTGAATGAGGTGCTTGTAAGTATTTTTTATTTTTTGTAAGTCGCCCTAAAAAATCAAATCACCCTGCAATAATTTTTCTTTTTCCTACTTTTTGTCTTTTGGGGCATCAACACTTTTAGGCTTATAAAAATCTGGCGGAAACCCATTTATATTTCTCCATAACTCATACCAAACCGATACATTTTTTAACAAGGCAATACCTTGTGTACCTGCTCCAATTTTTAACTCTTTGGGCCAGCGTTTTTTATAGTCTACATCTTCTTTTACTAACACCCTAAACTTACCATTGGGGCTTACAGAGTTTTCAATTGCAACTACTTCTCCACTAAACGTACCATAGCTTGCATTGGGCCAACCACTAAAAACAATTGCCGGAAAACCATCAAACATAAAGCGTACTTTTTGTTGCACATTTATTAATGGTAAATCCATAGGCTCTACAAAAAGCTCAACAGCATAATCAATTTTGTTGGGCACAATTTCTACTAGCATTTCACCATCTTTAATAATTTCGCCAAGGCCTGCTTTTTTTGCTTTTGCAATTTGCCCTGCTTGCGGTGCAGTAATAAAATACATACCGCTACGAATATTATAATTACTATATTGGTTTTGTAATTTAGCTACATCGCCTTGTCCTCCTGCAATTTGGCTTAGGCTTTGAAATTGATCGCCTTGTGCTTTACTAACTTTTTCTACATAATCTTGATTAATGGCATCCATTTCTATTCTTGCAATGGTAAGATCTTGTCTTGTACTACCAATTTTATTTTCGGCACTTATTTTTTTAGCTAACGCATTTTGAAAAGCTTGATTACGTTGCTCTAATTGTGTTTGCGATACCAAGCCGCTATCAAACATTGTACGCTGCCGTTTAAATTGCAACGAAGCAATGGAGTAATCGTTATTAGCTGCAATATTATCCATACTATCGCTTTGTAGTTTTAATTTTAATTGCATCAGTTTATTTTCTAATTGCGATTGTTTTAGTAAACGATTATTGCCCAATGCACCAATTTGAGTTTGTGTGGCATTTACTTTGTTTTTGTAATACTCTACACTTAATTGTTTAGCATCCAATTGTTCGCCAGTTCTATTCATTAAATTGGGATCTAAATAATCATCTTTTACTTCGCTAATTTGTAAAATAGTATCGCCAGCTTGTACTATATCTCCTTCTTTTACATACCATTTTACAATTTTACCAGGTATTATACTGTTTAATTCTTGGGGTCGTTGCTCTTGTCGTAGTGTGGTTACACTGCCTCTTGTTCGTATATTTTGTGTCCAGGGTAAAAATAAAATAATGACTAGGGCAATTATAAAACCAATTGCCCAATATTTTATTTTACTGTTTTTATTATACCGGTAAATAAATGAATATGCTTTTAAGTTGAAGCCCTCTTCAACTCTCCCAGTGGGGGAGGGTATTGATGCGTTTGATTGATGTTGATTCATTTTACTATTATTTTATTTTTTATAAACCCTCTCCACCAGCAGGCATTTGCGGTGTTCCACTTATTACTTGGCAGCCATCTACTTTTAATAAAATTGTTTTATCGCATTCTTTTGCAAAATCATCATCTTTAGTAACCACAACTACAGTGGTGTTTTTTAGTTGATGTAAAAGCAAATTTTTAATTTGATGTTGATAGTTTTCCTCTAAACCTAGCCAAGGCTCTTCTAGTAATAATAAAGCTGGTTGATTGATTAATGCCCTAACCAATAAAATTTTCTTTATAACATTAGCTGGTAATTTTCTGCCAGTGGCAGATAGGGTAGTATCAAACCCATTAGGCAAGGTATTTAAAAAATCGGTTAAGCCTGTTTGTCTACAGTGTTGTAATACTTGTTGCATATCTATATTGGGAAGCCCCATTGCAATGTTATCCAATAAACTACCTTCAAAAATATCTTGCATACTAACTACAACCCCTGTTTTTTCTCGTAACGATTGTAAGTTGTAATTTTTTATAGGGATATCATTTATTAAAATAATGCCAGTAAAATTTTCATAGCATCCTGTTAATAATCGTAATAAAGAAGATTTGCCTACTCCTTCATCTCCTTGTATACAAATTTTTTCGTTTGGCTTAATTTCAAACGAAATATTACTGAATACATTTTCTTTTTGATTGGGGTAAATAAAAGTTGCATGCTTAACTTTAATATCTATCCCTTGTCTATTATTTTGTAGTTGTAAACTTCCGCTTTCCTCAACATCTTTGTCGGTTATTTTTTCAATTTTTTCTACCGATGTTAATACATCATACACACTATCTAAATTGCTAATTAACTTTTCAACCGATGCTATAATAGTAAGTATTACAATTTCGGCTGCAATAAACTGCCCCACATTTAATTGTTGTTGTAACAAAAGAAATGTGCCAACAATAAGCATAGCTGTTGTTACCAATGTTTTAAAACCTACTAATGCTTTAAACTGAAGTTCTAAAATTTTAAAATGCTTTGTTCTTGAGGTTAAATAATTAGTAACATTGGCATCTGTTTTTGTTAAATGAAAATGAGGCGATTTAGAGAATTTTAAAGAACGAATTATTCTTGCCATTTCCTCTAACCATGCTGCTACACTGTACTTGTGGTTACTTTCCTCTATACTAGTTTGCAAACCTTTTGTGCCACTAAAATATAAAATAGCATATACTACAATAACAAGCACTAAACCAAATGCTATAAACACAGGATGGTAAAAAGCAAGTAATACCAAGCCAAAAACAATTTGAATAATAGCTAACGGAAAATCTAACAACAATTTAGCTAGGCTTTTTTGTAATGTGGTTACATCAAAAAAACGATTAACTAACTCAGGTAAATAATAATTATCTACCGACGATAATTTTAAGGCTGGTATTTTATTGGCTATTGCAAAAGAGTATCTAACAAAAATTCGTTGCTGTATTTTTTCTGTTAATTGCATTTGTTTTATTTGCAAAAGCCCTGCAATAAAAACGCTTAGTACAATTAAGCCAATCAATACTACTATAGATGCAGAGGCTGTATTTGTTTGTGCAAAACCAATTAACGCCTGTATGCCTACTGGGATAGCTAACAATATTAAACCATTTAAAATAGCATAAAAGTATATTGCCGAAATTTCTTTACTCTCTAGCTTAACAAGATTAAATATTCTTGCAATTGGGCTGGGATTTCCAGTCATAAATAAATTATTTAGGTACAAAGTGAAATTTAAAGATCCCCTTTTATAAACTTTAAAAAACGAAGGAAATTAAATAGTATTAGGGGGTGGAGTTTCTACTTTCTGCAAAAGTAAGGATGAACCAAAGACGTCAAAATGGTGAGTGGATTTGTATTTTAAATCTGCATTTACAATTTGGTTTTCAAAAATAAAAAATTCTTTTTGCTTTTCTTTCTTAGTATCGGTATCTTTTTCTTCATCTATATCTACAACAATAATACAATTGCTCTCATTCATAATATCATTTACAGGTATTATGTGTGTAATTGTAATAATGAGCAACAATATGGATAAAAATATTTTCATTTTGTGCAAAGAAACTAAGTAATTGCTTGTGTAATGTTTTGTAATTGTAATAAAATTGTAAAGTTTAATAACAATAATGTGGTTATTTTGTTTAAAGGGCTAATATTTAATTTTTTACGTTTATAAAACTAGCATTTTGAACAGCTTTTCGGCCAAAACATTTAACAATATTTGCTCTTTATTAGCAAAAAAAGATGAACATTTAAATGCTATTATTAAGCAATACGGCTATCCGCCAATGTGGAGCAGGCCTGCTACTTTTCAAACGTTAATACTCACCATTTTTGAGCAACAAGTTTCGTTAGCTAGTGCTTATGCCGCTTTTAAACGGTTAAAAGATAAAGTGGGTTATGTAACACCAGCAAAAATTTTAGCACTAACCGATGAAGAAATGAGGGCTTGTTATTTTACCCGACAAAAAATGGGTTATGCAAGAGGATTAGCAATAGCTATTAAAACAAAAAAATTGGTGCTAAGCCACTTATCTAATAAGCCAGATTATGAAATACGTACCGAACTTAAAAAAATAAAAGGCATTGGCGATTGGACGGTAGATGTTTATTTAATGCATGCCTTACAACGTAGCGATTTATTTCCGCTAGGCGATATTGCTTTGGTAAATAGTATGAGAGAAAATAAAAACTTGGGTAAAGATTTTCCTAAAGAAAAAATGCTTGAAATAGCTGAACCTTGGAAACCTTATAGAAGTGTGGCTACAATGATTTTGTGGCATGCTTATATTAAGAAAAGGGGTATGAAAATTTTGGGATAATTATTTATACCAATTAAAATAATCAACTTCACTATCAAAATTTTGTAACAAAGGTTTTTTGAGTACTTTAATCTTTTTCCAATAGTCTTTATCAATAATACAAGTACCATCTTTGGTATTAGTAAAATGTGCTTTTTGTGTAGATAGGTTTATATCTTTTTCCATTAGGCTACACATAGAAATATCACAGCCCTCATCGCAGCCCATACTATGGTAAGAAATAAATGATAATCCAATTAGCTGCCATTGTTTATTTTGATAACGGAAAACAAAAGAATCACTCCAACGCCATGCTGAGCCCCCATAATGGTCAAGAGTTAATACATTCCCCCTAAATGAAATTCCGCTGTAAGGGTCTCCATAAACACCTCCGCAATCTTTACATTTCATCGCTCTTAAAGCAATAGTATTTATTTTGTAGCCATCCTTACCCGTTCCCTCTAGGACAATAACGCCTCTCGGCTTTTCTTTTTGTTCTTTAGCTTCTATTACTAATACTATATCCATTTTGCCATCTTTATTAAAATCACTATTAGCAGTATCAAATACTATATAATTTTTAGGCAAATATTTTTTAAACAAGGTGTTACAGCTTTTTAAAATAGATTCGTCATCAATTTGAGCAAAACCTTTGTATCCAATAAATAGTAATAACAGAAAAAGATATTTCATAACTTATAAATTCATTAGTAAATAAACCGCAGCCCCAGCAAAAAAACCAATTAAAGCCAACCAGCTTATTTTTTTTAAATACCAACCAAAGGTAATTTTTTCCATGCCCATTGCTGCTACACCAGCGGCTGAGCCTATGAGTAGTGCACTACCGCCAGTACCTGTTGTGTAGGCTAAAAATTCCCAAAAAAAATGATCGGTTGGGTACTGTTGTAAACTGTACATTCCCTGACTTGCAGCAACAAGCGGTACATTATCTACCACGGCACTTAATAAGCCTATACCTGTAACAATTGCCGTTTCGTTTTTTACAGTTACAGTAAGCCACTGTGCTAATTGTGTTAATTGCCCTGTAGCTTGTAATGCTGCAATGCTTATTAAAATTCCTAAGAAAAATAAAACACTTGGGGTATCAATTCGTTGCAAGGCTTTAGCCACAGTTAGGCTATCTTTTTCTTCATCGTCTTTTTGCTTGTGCAAAATTTCGGTTACAATCCACAACAAGCCTAACCCTAAAAGTATTGCCATAAAAGGAGGCAGGTGTGTTACTGTTTTAAAAATAGGCACAAATAATAAAATGCCAATACCTAAACAAAATACCAACGTACGTTCAAACTTAGGGCGTAAAGTAATATTGGAATTTTTTACTGCAGGTTTTATGGCACCTTTTAATTTAAACGAAATAATAACTAACGGAACCAATAAACAGATTGCACTTGGTAAAAAAAGCATTTTAATAATTTGGCTTGCTGTAATTTGTTTACCAATCCAAAGCATAGTGGTAGTAACATCTCCCAACGGACTCCAAGCTCCGCCTGCATTTGCTGCTATAACGGTAATGCCTACAAAAAATAATCGTTGTTCTTTATTAGCAATTAATTTTCGTAGTAACGAAACAATTACAATGGTGGTTGTTAAATTATCTAACACAGCAGATAGAAAAAAAGTGAGTACACTAATTATCCAAAGTAATTTAATGGCACTTTTAGTTTTTATACGTTCTGTAATTACTTCAAAGCCATCATGTGCATCAATAAGTTCTACCACTGTCATTGCACCTAATAAAAAAAACAGAATGCCAGCTAACTCCCCTAAATGATGCATGAGTTGATTACCAACAAAATCTTTATCTGGAGTACATAAAATATAAACCGTCCAGCACAAAACACCAGTAACTAAAGCCGTTGCTGCTTTATTAATATTTATGCTGTGCTCAAAAGCAATGGCAAAATAACCTACAATAAATATGATGATGATAGCTATGGACATAATGTGTTTTCACACAACGAAACTAAGACTACTATGAAACAACGTTGTGCACTTTGTTTTCGTTGTTGCTTTGTGAGAAATAATTTTAAATATTCAACCCACCACAAGCACTAATGGTTTGCCCGGTAACATAACTACTTAAATCGCTAGCTAAAAATAAGGTAACATTAGCAATATCTTCTGCACTTGCAAATCTACCCAAAGGAATACCAACTTTATATTTATCGGCACCTTCACCATCTTTTAAATAACTCGTCATATCAGTTTCTACAAAGCCTGGTGCAATAGCATTGCAACGAATATTACGACTACCCAATTCCTTAGCTACACTTTTTGTAAAACCAATAACACCAGCTTTACTAGCAGCATAGCTACTTTGCCCAGCATTACCAATTTCGCCAATAATGCTACTCATATTTATTATGCTGCCACTACGGGCTTTCATCATTGGTTTTATAATTTGCTTAGTCATATAAAACACACTATTCAAATTTACATTTATCACTTCGTTCCATTGCTCAGGCGTCATACGAAGTAGTAAATTATCTTTACTAATTCCAGCATTATTCACACAAATATCTACTGTGCCAAATTTGTTTAAAACATCGTTTACAAAACTTTCACATGCTGTAAAATCACTAGCATTGCTTTTATACCCCTTGGCATGAATGCCAAGGCTATTCAATTTATTTTCTAATGCTACTGCTTTTTCGGCACTACTATCGCTTACATATGTAAACGCTATGTTACAACCATGCTCTGCAAATTTTAATGCAACGGCTTCTCCAATACCACGGGCTGCACCTGTTACTATAGCTGTTTTTCCTTGTAATAATTTCATGAGTTTATTTTATTTTGGTAACAAGCAAAAGTACAACTATCACCTTCATTGCAACAATTCTTAGTTATGTTTTCTTTTTTGTAAAAAGAAAATAATAACCACTCTTGTACATTTATTATTTAATCAGCTTTATTGTGTTTTGCTAATTTACCTATCTTTAAATACCTAAAACACTCAATAATGAAACTTAAATGCTTTTTAACCGCTGTTGCAATTTATTTTTGTTTATTTAACTCAACAGCACAATTAAAAACAAATGCCTGCGGCTTTAAAATTCCGCCAAGAACGTTTAGTACAAAAAGTAGTTTTAAAAGTGTTTACGAAGCTGCAGATTTGGTTAAGCTTATGTTAGATAGTGTAAAATGGAAAGAAAACTTTAGAATAAAAGAACAACCCAATATTCAAAACGCTTATGCTACAGTTATTAACCAAGTTCGTTGGATAATTTACGATAACGAATTTTTAGAAAGCTTAGATACTTACGCCTCTACAAAATATGCAAGTATAAGTGTATTAGCACATGAAATTGGGCATCATTATTACAACCATGTAATTAAAAACCAAGGTAGCACTATACCAAGTGAGTTGGAGGCTGATAAGTTTAGCGGTTATGTAATGCAGCGTTTAGGTGCTACCGTTGAGCAAGCAAAAGCAGCAATGGAAAAAATTGGTACAGACAGAGCCTCAAGCACACACCCTGCAAAAAGAGATAGACTTACAGCAATTACCGCAGGTTGGGATATGGCAAAAAAACAAGTGGGTACTGCAACAACATCTAACCCAAATAACACACCAACAGTACCTACAAGTGGTACAAATACAAACGGCGGTAACACAAACACTAATACCGACCCCAATACCGACCCAAGCTGGATAGCACTTTACATGCAAAGCCCAAAAACAGAAACGGTACAACTTAGCGATGATGGTCGTATATACCAACCTGCCGACATAAAAGTTGGAGAGCCTTTTGTATTTAAGTTTGAAATATACAACTATGGTTGGCTACGCTTAAAATATTACAATGGCTATCGTACTTTTAAATTAATGCATGGTAAAGATTATAACATTTTATGGAATAGAAGAACGAAGAATTGGACTGTGGTGGAGGTGCCTGAGTAGGTATGTATACGTAAATAATAACGACAAATTAAGCGTTGAGGGCAATTATAAAAAACGAAAAGTAAATAAAATGAAAGTATTCCAAAAAGTAGTAATTGCAATTCTAATATCATTAATTTTCTCTTGTAGTAAAAATGATGACAATCCATTAACCCCAAGTTCTAATATCACTTTTTCAAACTCACCTTTTGATTTGCAGGGTGTCAATGCAAAGTTTGCCAAAGACATAGCTTATGACAACAAGTCAAGAACGCAATTTGATATCTGGCTTCCAAATTCTAATACGCCAACAGGTTTAGTTATATATGTTCACGGTGGTGGATTTACAAGCGGCGACAAAGATTTTGTGTATGCTGTTCAGTCGGGTGGAGTGTGGGATTTTCCAACCGACATTCGCTACTTACTTCAAAACAATATTGCATTCGCAACTATTCGTTATACATATCTAAACAATACAGGAGAAACTGAAGGGGTTAAAAAACCAATGTCGGACGTAAGAAGGGCTTTACAATATATTAGAAACAGAGCAACTGATTTTAATATTGATAAGACTAAAATAATTTTGTCTGGGAATTCAGCAGGTGCTGGAACTTCACTTTGGATTGCATTTAATAATGACTTTGCAAATGCTTCAAGTAGTGATCCTGTTTTAAGAGAATCAAGTAGAGTAAAAGGCGTAGTTGCAAGAGAAACTCAAGCAAGCTACAACATTGAAGACCGTTGGGTAAATGATGTTTTTATTGATTATGGAGTAACTTGGTCACAAATATTGGCAAATGAAACAGGAAACATTCAAAAAATATATGGAGTTTCCTCAACTGCTCAATACGAATCGGCTGCCATTGATACTTATAGAGCTGAAGTAGATATGTTGGCTTTAATGTCTGCTGATGACCCTGAAATTTGGGTTAATAATACACTAAGGGACGTTGTTAATCCATATAGTCCTTTTAGTACAGACATACCATCACATCATGCCTTTCATGCAAGAGAGTTGAGAGAAAGAGCAAATGCAGTAGGACTTGGAAATGTTACTTACTATGGTAAAAATCCAACAATATATTCTCACCCAAGTAATGAAAGTTGGACACAGTTTTGTAAAAGAAAAATTAACGAATAACTGCCTATAAGATTGGGTTTTGTGCAAGTTGGGCAGATGGAATTCTATTTCACAAATTACACAAAGCCCTGCTCATTAAACACTAAAAAAATGCTTAAAGAAATCCGCCTCTACAACTCCTCCCTCTCGCCAACCGATGCAGCCATTTGTGATTTACTCTATCAACAAATTTGTACAGCCTTACCTAAAGCCGAAAATAAACTATGGCATGCACACCCTGTTTGGTTTTTAGATGGTAACCCAATTGTAGGCTATAGCAAACAAAAAAAAGAATACGATTAATGTTTTGGAGTGGTGTAGATTTTGATGAAGAAAAATTAAATGAACGAGGGGCAAAATTTAAAGACGCTTCTATTTTTTATACTACTATTTTAGAGGTTGAAGTAAAAGATTTAAAACGTTGGCTTAAAAAAGCACAAAAAATTCAATGGGATTATAAAAATATAGTAGAGCGTAAGGGTGTACTGGAAAAGTTGACTTTTTAACCACAGATAACTCAGATTAAAAAAACTATATTCTAATTGCCTGTGAAAAAGCTATGCACATCTGTGGCGAATTGCCCTCTACATTATCCCTAATATCTCCTCCAACACATTTCGTTCATTACTTAGCCTAGGTACTTTGTGTTGCCCACCCAGTTTGCCTTTGCTACGAAGCCATTCTTTAAAAACTCCTTTTTGTAGGGAATGTATAATGGGCATACGTAAAGCAATATTTTTATGCCGCTTGGCTTCGTAATCGCTGTTAATTGCTTTGAGGGCAGCATCTAACTCCGTGGTAAATTGTTGTAGGTTTTGTGGTGGTGTATCAAACTCTATTAGCCACTCATGTGTGCCGTTGCTACCTTCGCTAAAGTAAACGGGTGCTGCGGTGTAATCGTTTACTACAGCGTTTGTTTTAGCGGCAGCTATTGCAATGGCTTTATCTGTATTGTCTACCATTACTTCTTCGCCAAAGGCATTCATATAATGTTTTAAACGACCTGTTACTTTTATTTTGTATGGGTTAAGATGGGTAAATTTTACAGTATCGCCAATTACATATCGCCAAAGGCCACCCGTAGTACTTATAATTAGTGCATAGTTTTTATTGAGTTGCACATTTTTTAAACCAATGGTTTTAGGGTTTGTTTTTCCATACTCTTCCACAGGCATAAACTCGTAAAAAATTCCATGCTCTGTAAATAATAACATACCATCATCATTTGGTGTTTGTTGCCCTGCAATAAAACCTTCGCTAGCATTATATATTTCTAAGTAATTTATTTTTGTTCCAATAATTTTATCAAACTGCTCTTTGTATGGCACAAATGATACGCCGCCATTTATGTACAATTCTAAATTTGGCCACACTTCGTTAATTGTTTTTTTGCCTGTTATTTCGAGTATGCGTTTAAGCAATAGCATTGTCCATGTGGGTACGCCAGCTAAAGAGGTTACATTTTCATTAGCAGTAATTTGTGCTAGTTGTTCTATTTTATTTTCCCATTCATCTAGCAAGGCTACGCTAAGCTCTGGTGTACGAATCCATTGCCCCCAAAATGGTGTGTTTTGCATAAGGATGGCACTTAAATCGCCATACTGTATATCATCATTTACTTTACTAATTTGATGGCTGCCACCAACTACCAAGCCTTTGCCCGTAAGTAAGTTACTACTAGGAAAAAATTTATAGTAATTGCTTAGTACATCTTTGCTTGCTTTAAAATGATTTTCTTGTAGGCTTTCGTCGCTAATGGGTATAAATTTACTTTTATCACTGCTAGTACCACTGCTTTTTGCAAACCAAAAAATGGGAGTGTTCCATAAAATATTTTCTTGCCCTTCCATCATTTTTGCAATGTAAGGCTGCACATCATTATATTCTTGTAAGGGAACTTTTTGTTTAAATTCTTTTACGTTAAATAATTTATTGAAACCGTATTTTTTGCCAAACTCGGTATACTGACCTGCGGTAATTAAATCTTGCAGTACTTCTCGTTGTGCAGCAACAGGGTGGTTGCTCCAATTATCAATACGCCAAAGCCGCATTCGGGCTAATTTTGATATGGTAGATGAGAGAAGGTTCATTTTGAAGCAAAATACAAAATGAAAACGAGATTAATTATTTTCTTAAATTTCGTTTTACAAAACGATTGGAACGATGTGCATGAATTACGGCAATTATATTAACTATATTATTATCAATCCAATAAAAAATTATATATGGAAATCTTGGTAGTTTATGCTTTCTTATTTGAAGTTTTGTATCGTAAAAAGAATATGATTTAGGTATTTTTGATAGTTTATGAAATGCAATATCAAGACTATTGTAAAATCGAAAACTAAGGCCAGGGATTTTAGTATCGTACCATTTACTTACTTTGTCTAATTCATCTTCAACTTTGGTAGTAATAGAAATATTATACATTCTTTACTACGTTTTTTAACCTAACATCAGCTTTATTGATCAATCTTTTTTTAACATTTTCCCAGCTGTCTGTTTTTACTGTTTTTAACTTTATTTCTTTTAATCGTTCCTTTAAAAGAAGATTTATTTCTTTATCCGCAAAAAAATTAGGGGGCGTTTCATCAATACTATCCCAAATTTTATTAATGATTTTTATTTTTTCTTTTTCTGGAAGCTTTTTTATAGCAGAAATATTTTGCATATTTTTTTTATTGAGCTAAAGTTAATAAAATTTAAAAGGCAAAATACAAAATGAAATTAATTATTTATGCTGTCGGATTTAAAAATGTTGAATTATTGAGCTGCTTCATCATGCAAATAATCCTTTCGCTTCAATTCAAAATTTTTACCTAAATATAAACGTCTTACTTGTTCATCTCCTGCTAATTCCTCGGCTGTACCATGCTTAAATATTTTACCATCAATAAGCAAGTAAGCTCTATCGCAAATACTTAAGGTTTCGTTTACATTATGATCGGTAATTAAAATACCAATATTTTTAAATTTTAGTTTAGCTACAATGGCTTGTATATCTTCAACAGCAATAGGGTCAACACCTGCAAAGGGTTCATCTAACAAAATAAATTTTGGGTCAACGGCTAAAGATCTGGCAATTTCGGTACGTCGTCTTTCTCCACCACTTAAGGTATCGCCATTATTTTTACGTACTTTTTGTAATCTAAATTCATCCAATAGAATTTCTAGCTTTTCTTTTTGTTGTGCTTTGGTAAGTTTTGTCATTTCTAAAATGGCACTAATATTTTCTTCCACACTTAGTTTTCTAAAAACACTAGCCTCTTGCGGTAAATAACCAATACCCATTTGTGCCCTTTTGTACATGGGTAATTTGGTAATGTTTATATCGTTTAAAAACACTTCGCCTTTATCGGGTTTTACTAAGCCTACTACTTGGTAAAAAGATGTTGTTTTACCTGCTCCATTTGGGCCAAGCAAACCAACAATTTCGCCTTGGCTTACTGTAAATGACACATCGTTTACAACAGTACGACTGCCATAAACTTTTACTAAATTTTTGGTATGTATAGTTAAGTTCAAAATTGTAATTTGTACAAAAATAATGTAAAGCAACCAATGGTTAAACAGTAGTGTTTATTTAACAACTGTTTGTGCTTTAGCCTTTCTTAGTTAATTTTACACATAATCTAAAAAATAATGAGGGTTACCGACCACATAGCACAAGCTAAAGACACACTAATATCGTTTGAAGTATTGCCGCCTATAAAAGGCAAAGGAATTGAAGCGTTGTATAGTCACTTAAATCCGTTGATGGAGTTTAAGCCAGCTTTTATAAATGTAACCTATCATAGAAGTGAGCATGTTTTTAAAAAAAGAGCCGATGGTAGTTTTGAAAAAGTAGTTATTCGTAAACGGCCTGGTACCGAAAGTATTTGTGCTGCCATTATGAACAAATATAATGTGGATACCGTGCCGCATTTAATTTGTGGTGGTTTTAGTGTAAACGATACGGAAGATGCGTTAATAAATTTGCGTTATTTAGGAATAGATAATGTGTTGGTGCTACGTGGCGATGCTGCTAAAAACGAAACTGCTTTTGAGCCAGAACCGGGTGGGCATAAATTTGCTAGCGAATTATTAAAGCAAGTTGTAGACTTAAATGCAGGTATTTATTTAGATGATGAATTAAAAGGTACGCAAAAAACAGAATTTTGTATTGGTGTAGCTGGCTACCCCGAAAAACATTTTGAAGCACCAAACTTAGATACCGATTTGCAATATTTAAAAGCGAAAGTAGATGCTGGTGCCGATTATATAATTACTCAAATGTTTTTTGATAATAAAAAATACTTTGCATTTGTAGAGGCTTGTAAAGCCGCAGGAATTAATGTTCCTATCGTTCCTGGGTTAAAACCAATTTATACAAAAAAGCAATTAAATATTTTACCCAAAACATTTAGCATAGAATTGCCAACCGATTTAAGCAACGAAGTGCTAAAATGTAAAACCGATGAAGATGTAGAAAAAGTAGGTGCAGCTTGGCTTTTACAACAAAGTAAAGAGTTAAAAGCGTATGGCGTTCCGGTGTTGCATTATTATACTTTGGGTAGGCCAACACTAATTGCTGATGTAGTCAAGGAGGTTGTTTAAGCCAATTATCTATATCATTGTTATAATGCCTTTTGGGTAAAATGAAAATAAATAAATACAAACTATATTTTTTATTACTTGGGATATTGCTTGGTTGTACTTATGGAAAACAATTATGGTATGCATTAACCTATAAAAAAACAAGCGGCATAATTAGAGAATACATAATGCAAAAACATAAAGGAAGAAGAACAGGAGTTTCTTATTTCCCAATAGTAGATTTTAAAACTGTAGACGCCTTATATGCTTTTTATGGTAGTGCAAACTTGCATGATAGTTATTATGATGGTAGCACAGTGCCTGTAATTTATAATCCACAAAACCCAAACGAAGCTTTTGTATATACCTTTTTAGGTTTTTGGGGCAACTCATTCTTAATTGTATTTCCACTTTTTGTATTAATATCAATGTTTTTGCTACCTGTTGGCGCTTTGCCTAAAGTGCTCATAATTAATAAAAATAGTATAAAAAATAAGTTTAGGTAGTATTTATTTCAATAAGGATTTAAACACATCGCTATTTATTTTTATTGGATATTTCTTTTTTAATTCACTTAACCATTGTTCTTCTACAATGGTTTGATAGTCGTTTATAATTAGTCCTTTAGCTTCATCAAAATTACGTTGTTCGTTTGCATTGTATAATTTTATAACTTTTACAAAACTTGCCGTACCATCTAATACATTTATAACCGGCTCTGTAATATTGCCAGCATTTAAAATCGTTCCTTCTTTTACGGGTATTTGAGAAAGTTCGTAGCGGCTGCTATCGGCTTGTATGGTGTTGTTAGCTTCTTCGGTAATTTTTTTCCAATCTTTCCCTGGGGTTAAATCAGCAATGGCTTTTTTAGCGGTGGCTTCGTTGTTGCAATTAAATAAAATAACTACGGCACTTGCCCCCCATTTGTATTTTGCTTTATTTGCATCGTAGTAATTGCGTAAGCCAGCATTATCATTAGCAGCTTTGCTCCACACTTTACGTTCCATAATTTCAAATAGCATATTGCCTTCTTTAAACTCTGCCATTTGATATTTGAAATCGGCATTGTAATTTTCTAAATTCTTTTTATAAAAACTTAACGCACTTGTATTAACAAATTTTGTAAGTAATGTAGCGTTGTTTTCGCCTTGATAAAGCTCTCCATTGGTTTTATATTCTTTAATAAAACCAAGCCAGTTGGCCCCTGTAAAGTTTGTTTTATTAAAAGAAAAAACGGTTTTATTGCCAATAGGGAGTTTTGTTGCAATTGTATTTGGGTTTTTAGTTACACTATCTGCATACTTAAATAAATCGGCCTCTTTAATGGTTGCATTTTTTTTATAGCCTAGCTTTGCTAAAATGTCTTGGGCAAATTTTTCTTTTGCTGTATTTATTCTGCCATCTTGTTGCACTCTTTGTTTTATCTCTATTAAATAGTTGGATGCTTCTTTGTTATTAGGCGTTGGCGTTTGCTCTAAACGCTTTACAATATGATAGCCAAATGATGTTACAAAAACTGGCGAAACATCTCCATTATTTTTAAGTTTAAAAACTTCTTTTTCAAATGATGGTTGAAATTTTCCTGTAGTAAACTCAGGCAATTCTCCACCAGCAGCATACGTCATTTTATCATCGCTATATTTTTTTGCCATAGCTCCAAAATCGCTACCACTTTTTACAAAAGCATATACAGAATCGGCTTGTGCTTTTAAATTGCTGGTATTTGTAACATCTTGCCCAGGAGCAAATGCAAATAAAATTTGTGCTATTCGCCATTTACCAGCACTATTTCTTTCTTCAATATTTTTAAAAATATGTACTCCTTTTTTACTCCGATAAATTGTTGATGATTGACCCGTTTGTAAAGTATAAATAACATTTTCGTATTCGTACGGTACAGAAAAAGCTGTAACAAAACCAATATCGCCATGCTTTACTGTAAATATTTTTGAAGCATCGGTTGCTATTTGAGTGTAATCGGCTTTACCTTGGTTTAATAGTTTACTAATTTCTTTTAAAGCATTGTAGGCTTTTACAGTATCCTCTGCTGTTGTAGTTGCAGTAATGGGTACAAAAAAATGATAAGCATGTACATCTTTTTGCATTCTATCAAAAGCCTCGTTGGATAATGCATCTACACTTTTTTCATCACTCATGTAGCTATCTTCTACTTGTGTTCTAAAGCTTTGCAAATCGTATTGCAAGTGTGGTAAGGTATCAATACCTAAATCTTGTGCAGCTTTTACTTTCAATTTAAACTTTGTGTAAAGGTCTAAATATTCTTTTAGCGATGCTTCTTTATCTGTAACAGCCGCTTTGTTTTTATTATATGCTTTTAAAAATTCCTCTTTACTAACAGCATTAGTGCCGTAGGTAAAAAGTGTTTGAGCATTAGCAACATTTGCCCCCATCAATAAAAAACACATAAGTAAAAAAGACTTCATTTTATATAACATAACCATTAGTTCGTTTTAGTATTTTTAAGTTTTGCTTCAAGCAATTCGTTCATTTGTGCAATGGTTAATTTTTTGCCAATTATATGTTTGTCTTTATCTAACAAATATAAAATGGGTGTACTAGTAACATCGTACAATTGCCTAAAGCTTGGTTTTTGTGCAGCATTATCGGCGGCTATCATTTCTTTGGTTTGATGGGCATGGCTCCAATCAGTAATTTTATTATCAGTAATAAACTTTAACCATTCTGCTTTTACGTTTACCTCATTTTCTGGGGTGAGCACAGCAAATATTTTTACGCCTTTGTTTTTCCAACTGGCTCTGTATATACTATCTACCCTTGGCACTTCTGTTTTACAATGCCCACAGTTAGGGTCCCAAAAACATACTACGGTAAAATCGGCATTTATGTTATACAGTGCTGTGGGCTTATCTTCTGTATCAATCATTTCTAAATTGGCAGCTTGTTCGCCAATTAAATTACTCATTAACATATAGGCCCTTCGGCTTATAAACTCCATTTGTTTTTCATTTAACCAATAGCTTGCACCCTTACTGTGGTAGTTATTAAATAAATGCACTAGCACAGCATCTTGCCCCATGTATTTTGGGTTAAGATAAAAATCGGTAACCCAGTTTAATAAATATTTATACAACTCCGGACTGCTACGAGCTAGCAATAATTTATAATCAATGTCTTTTATAACACTATCTGCATTTATTTCTACATCAGTATAAAAACGTTGTAGTTTTGGCGTAAAAAATGGTGTACGAATTACTCTATCGTCCATAAAACTTATACCATCCCAAAAATGTTTTTTGTAATAGTAAAAATTAGTAGCACTATCTTCTTTTGTTGTTGGGTTTTGGGTTAATACCGATGGCTCTTTCATAGCTAATAAAAGCATAGCCATCATCGACTTTGGTTGATTTTTAATAATGCCTTCTCTATAAATGTTCATATCATTACTGTGGGCATTAAAGTTTTTTTCGTGTAAAATACTGTCTGCTTTTGTTGTACTTTCTGTATAGGCTTTACGTTCAGCATCTCTTAATCTACCTTTTGTGGTAACTGTTTTTTGATATTGTTGGTATAAAATATTTTCTTTTGAGCCAGTAATTATTGTTTTAAAAACCAAATCTGTACTATCTAGTTTAATCGTAATTTTTTGTTCTTTATCTATTAAAAAATCTACCCTACGCCTATCGGGCAATACTAATACATAAATACCGCCAAGCAATTTTAGTTTTCGAGCAAAGAGTACAGTACCATTTTTTTTCATAATGGCACTATCTTGTATATTTAAATTGCTACCGCTGTAATAGGTAAAATACGTTAAGCCACCTTTGTAGCCTTTTGCCTGTAGAGTTATTGTGTATCCTTGTGCAAAACCAATTTTTGCAACTACTAAAACCAATAATGTTATAAAAATCTTTTTCATTGTATAATTAAGGATAGCAAATGTATTTAAAATGGTTGATTTATCTATGTTTTACTTAAAACGTAATAGGCAACAATTACATTTTATTAACAACTTTATTGCACATAAAGGAACAACGAAAACCAAGTACACAACGTTTTATTTCAATTGTTTTCTTTGTTGCTTCATAATCTTTGTATCGTTGTGTGCAACAAAAAAGTATTTTTGCCCTTGTGAAAAACGATAAAAAACGAATTGTGCTTGAAAACCTTTTGGTAACCGATTATGCTGCCGAGGGTAAAGCCCTTGCCAAGCAAGATGGTAAGGTAATTTTTATTAGCGGTGCTGTACCTGGCGATGTGGTAGATGTATTTTTAACTAAAAACAAAAAAGACTGGGCAGAGGCTAGGGTTGTACAAATTAAAACACCTGCGGCAGATAGGCAAATACCCTTTTGCAAGCACTTTGGCGTTTGTGGTGGTTGCAAATGGCAAATGCTGCCTTATGCAAAACAGCTACAATACAAGCAGCAAGAAGTTGAGCAAAATTTAAAGAGAATTGGTAAGGTAGATTTGCCAGCATTATTACCCATTATTGGTGCAGATGACGATAAATATTATAGAAACAAATTAGAGTTTACGTTTAGCAATAAAAGATATTTATTGCCAGAGGAAATGGAAGCCTCCCCTAAATCCCCTCCAGTGGAGGGGACTTTGAAAGACTCTGCGGATTTAACGAAGGCTACAAATCATCATACACCAAAAGTTTCCCCCACTGGGGGAGATTTAGAGGGGGCCCTAGGCTTCCACGTTCCTCGTTTGTTTGATAAAATAATTGATATACAGGAATGCTTTTTAATGGATGGTGTAAATAACAATATACGCAATAGTGTTAGAGATTTTGCCTTGCTACATAATTTTAGTTTTTACGATGTAAGGCAGCACACTGGATGGTTACGCAATATTGTAATTCGTTATTGCAGCACTGGTGAGTTAATGGTAAATATTATTTTTAATAATGAAGAGGAGGAAAATAGGAAATTATTGTTAGATGATTTGTTACAAAAAGTACCATCCATTACAACATTGCTGTACACCATTAACCCAAAGTTTAACGATACTATTTACGATTTAACGCCAATAACTTATTTTGGTAAAGGCTACGCTATAGAAAAGTTAGAAAATTTTAGTTACAAAATTTCGCCAAAATCATTTTTTCAAACCAATACAAAACAAGCTGAAAAGCTTTACCAAATTACCAGAGATTTTGCAGGCTTAACGGGTAATGAGGTGGTATACGATTTGTATTGCGGTACTGGTAGTATTGGAATTTTTATAAGCCAATTAGCTAAAAAAATAATTGGGGTAGAAGCTATTGATGATGCCATTGTAGACGCTAAAGAAAATGCAGCATTAAATAATATTAACCATGCACATTTTTTTGCTGGTGATGTTATTAAAATTTGTACTGATGAATTTTTTACCACACATGGTAGACCTGATGTGGTTATTACCGATCCGCCAAGAGCTGGTATGCATGAAAAGCTAGTGAATAAATTATTAGAAATTGAAGCTCCAAAAATTGTGTATGTTAGTTGTAACACAGCAACACAAGCAAGGGATATTGCATTATTAAATGAAAAATATTGGGTAGAAAAAATACAACCGGTAGATATGTTTCCACATACACATCATATTGAGTGTGTGGTGTTGTTGAAATTAAGGGAAAATGAGACACAGATTTGACGTATTGTTAAGGATAAACATAGATTTCTGTGAAAATTTGTTTTGTAATAAGAGAGAAATTTTATTTAATGCGAAAGAAAAAAAACTAATTTTAATTTATGGCAATTTTTAATTCAGGAAATAGAGTACAAAAAGAAACGCCAATCGTTTTTAATTTGATAATAATAAATGCATTAGTATTTGTTGCACAACTCGTTTTTGATAAGGGTGATTTTTCTTTATCGGATAAATTAGCCATTCACAACTATTCGTCAGATTATTTTGAACCATATCAATTAGTAACAAATATGTTTGCCCATGGAAGTATTGGTCATATTTTTTTCAATATGTTTGCTTTGTACACATTTGGTTCAATATTAGAAAGGGTTTGGGGGCAAAAACGTTTTTTTCTTTTTTATATAATTTGTGGCCTAGTTGCAGGGGCAGCACAAATGTTATTTTTAAAAGACGTCATAATATTTGATGGCACTAACAATCAAAATGTGTTACAAGTGGGCAGTGCCTTAGGTGCCTCTGGTGCTATTATGGGTTTGTTTGCAGCCTTTGCCTATTTATTTCCCAATACAGAATTGTATATAATGTTTATACCTGTACCTATAAAAGCAAAATGGGCAGTGGCCATAATGGTAGCCTTAGATTTGTTTGGACAATTTGGTCCAGTAAAAACGGGCATTGGACATTATGCCCACTTAAGTGGATTGATAACAGGTTTTTTACTGGTACTCTACTGGAACAAAACCAACAAAAAAACGTTTTATTAATTGTAACAATAGTTTATACAAACAGTTAGTAATTTTGCATAAATAATTTTATGGGAGAAGCAGAAAGATATAAGGAATATAAGGGCAATTTTAAAAAACGCAACCGCTTTACCCTTGGCGACCCAAACAATGCCGTAATGAGCATTATTACCGTAAACATTATTTTCTTTTTATTAATACTAGTTACAAGAGTTTTTTATTTATTTACCCATCAAGGCCAAGGTATGCAGGCGTTAGATTTTGATGCAATACAATGGTTTGCACTACCCGGCAGTTTGGTAGAGTTTAGCGAAAAGCCTTGGACGCTATTAACTTTTATGTTTGCACATGGTGGTATGCCTACATTTCCTTTATTGTTAAATGTGTTAAGCAGTATGCTTTGGCTTTGGGCTTTTGCTTATATACTGCAAGATTTATCGGGCAACCGTTTTATATTTCCTATTTACATTTATGGTTCATTGTTGGGTGCTATTTGTTTTGTAATTGGTTGTTACAGCATTCCTACAATTAAGCAAAACATTGGCGGAATGTTTTTAAACGGCTCTACAATGGGTACTACGGCTATTGCTGTGGCGGTAACTACACTTTCGCCAACGTACAAAATGTTTCGTAATATTGGTAATGGCATTTCGGTGTGGATATTAACTACGTTGTATTTGGTAATAACTTTTATTAGTGCTGTAATGTTTAATAATATAAACAGTTTTGCAGTTTTAGGTAGTGCACTAGCAGGGTTTTTGTTTGTATATTTTTTACAAAAAGATAAAGATGGGAGTGTATGGATGATTAATTTTTACAATTGGGCAACCAATTTATTTAATCCAACTAAAACTGAAAATAAAAATGCTGTAAAAGAAAAGATATTTTATAATAGTGGTAGCCGTATGCCTTTTGAAAAAAAGTCGAATATTACACAACAACGGGTAGATGAGTTGCTAGATAAAATTAGTCAACAAGGCTATCATTTTTTAACGGATGAAGAAAAAGAATTTTTAAAAAGGGCTAGTGAGGAATAATTAAACATCTTGATTACCTAAATAATTTATGACAGATATTGCGATACGTACAAAAAATAATTTCGATTTTTTAAGATTGTTTGGTTCAATTGCAGTGGTTTTTTGTCATTCTTA
>JANNWD010000121.1:0-14850 GCA_031408315.1 Bacteroidota bacterium | reverse complement strand
GACGGCTCCCCGCCACGGCGAGGAGCCGTCACGTTCAGATTTCGGTGCGCTCGGCCAAAGTGATTGCGTCATCGATGTCGACGCCGAGGTAGCGAACGGTATTCTCGATGTTCGTATGACCGAGCAGGATTTGCACGACGCGAAGGTTGCCCGTTGCCTTGTAGATGAGCGAAGCCATCGTTCGGCGCACCTACCTTGGCTCGATGACAAATCCCGCTGCGGACAGGCGTTCGGAGATTCGCAGCCGCGCTTCGGGTTCGGCTACTTCAATCTCGACCTCAACCCTGGCCGACTTGGCGTCGTGGGCCAGGAAGGTGCGATCGTGGACGACGCTGTTGATGTTGCCCCCGCCTTCGCCGATTTCGGTACACAGTTGGCCGAGCATCCCTGCCATGTCGGGCAGCTGTATCCTCAGCCGGAACAGTTTTTCATCGCGCACCAGCTGACGCTGAAGCACGGCGGTCAACAGTCGGTTGTCAATGTTCCCGCCGCACAGGACGAGACCGACGCGACGTCCGGCGAATCGCCCGGGATGGGCAAGCACGGCGGCCAGCCCAGCCGCACCGGCTCCTTCGCACAACGTCTTCTCGATCTGTAGGAGAAGCGCGATCGCAGTTTCGATTCGGCCCTCGTCGATTACGATCATGTCATCGATCAGCACGGCGGCGTGCGCTGCCGTCCGCAAGCCCGGAACCGCAACTGCAATTCCTTCCGCGATCGAGGGGCCAACTGTCACGGCGCCCGTCCACTTGCCGAGATGCGCGGCCATCGAAGGGAAGTGATCGCTTTGCACCCCGATTACCTCGATTGGACGATCCTGCGCTTTAGCAACAGTAGCCATGCCTGAGATCAGACCACCGCCGCCCACCGCGACTACCAACGCGTCGAGATCGGGCATCGTTGCAAGCATCTCGAGCGCGACCGTTCCCTGTCCCGCGATTACCAGATCGTCGTCGAAGGGATGAACCAAAGTTTGGCCACGCTCCGCGATGAGCTCTGCCAAGGCTGCCGAAGCTTCGGCAAAGTCGGCTCCGGTCAGGATGACTTCGGCGCCGAACTTCGCGGTGCGCTGCGCTTTCACGGTGGGGGTCGGCACCGGCATCACGATGGTGGCCGGTATACCGAGCTGTCCGGCGTGGTAGGCGACACCCTGCGCGTGGTTGCCGGCCGAGACCGTAATCACCCCCCGAGCACGCTCTTCCGGGCTTAGCGAGAGCAGCTTGTTCAGCGCGCCGCGCTGCTTGAAACTGCCGGTGAACTGAAGATTCTCGAACTTGAGCCACAGCTCGCAGCCGGCGATTTCCGAAAGTGTTTCGGAATGCAGGAACGGGGTATCGGCGATTTGCCCGGCGATCGCGGCGGCGGCGGCGCGAACGTCGCCGATTGTGATGAGCGGAGCGGCGGCGGTCATGGGTTTGTCCTAGAGGAACAGTTCGGCGGCAGCGTCGACGATCGCCGCAGCGTCGAGGCGATATTCGCCGTAGAGGTCGGGCAAGTCGCCGGTCTGACCGAAGCGGTCGACGCCCAGGGGCGAAACGCGCTGGCCGCGCACCCCGCCCAGCCACGACAGACATTCGTAGATGTTGCCTTCGTCGAGTTCGGCATCGCCCAGCAGCGCGATCATCCGCCCGACGTCGTTCTCGCCCAGCTTGCCATGCGCCAAGAGATAATCCTGGATGATCGAGGCGAACGCGGTGACCGCGACGCCAAGCCCGACCGAGCCGGTCGAGAAATCGACCGGAATGCGGTCCTTGGTCCGGCTCGGATAACTTTGCATCCCGCCGAAACCGCGAAAACGCTTGAGCTGGTCGAGCGACTGGCGTCCGAGCAGGTATTCGATGACATGCAGAACCGGACCCGCGTGGGGTTTGACCGCGACCCGGTCGTTGGGGCCCAGCTCCGCAAAATACAGCGCGGTCATGATCGTCGAGATCGAGGCGCAACTCGCCTGATGACCGCCGACTTTCAGGCCGTCACGGCTGTCGCGCAGGTGGTTCGCGTGGTGGATCGTCCACGACGCCAGCCACCGGAGGCGGGCGTCGATCGTCTCGAGCGTGGCGATTGGCGCCGACGTCGCTCCGCCCGCCGTTGGCGGAAACTGAATCATTGCAGCCTTCTTCACTTGCGACTGAATTCGCGGCACGACACAGTCGGTGATCGCCGCCCCCGAGCCGCCTGGCCGGGGGAGCGGACCTCCATCTCAGAAACGGACGCTGCCGCGAACTCCCCACAGCCGCGGCGGAGCATAGCTCGCCTGGAGATTGCCGCCGCCGCCATAGACAAACCGCGTTGCTGTGGCCTTGTCGGTCACATTGGTGACAAAACCCTGGAGCGAGAAACTCTCGTTATATTCCCATGTCAGCCGCAGATCGAGCTTGGCAAAGGCCTTTTGCCGATCGAGGATCGAGTTGATTGCCTGTCCGAAGAACGCGCCGGAAAAGTTGAGCTGGACATAGGGCGACAGTTTGCCCGCGCTGCCCAGATCGATGTCATATTGTGCCGAGACCGAACCCGCATATTCGGGCGAATGGGCGATCTTGTTGCCTTTCAGATCGCAGCCGAAGGCAGCGCCCGGTTGACCTGCACCGCCGGTGCCGGGGATCAGGCCGCAGTCATAGCCAACCGCGAACAGGCGGCGCTGGCCCGCGGGCGCGATCGTCACGCCGTTGACGATTGTCGGCGTCAGCGCCGTGGCATCCGCGACAAGGATCGATGTGCCGAAGGGGGCCGCGACCTGATCGTATTTGGTATATTCGGCATTGAGATAGGCAAAGCTGGCGTTGAGCGTCAATGCATCCACCGGCTTCCAGATCGCCTCGAGTTCGGCTCCATACGACCGCGCTTTGCCGCTGTTCTCGATGATCGAAAGCGTCGTATTGCCCACCGGAACCTGACGCTGTTCCTGCAGGCTGGAATAGCGGTTGTAGAACGCCGAGAGGTTGAGCTGAACGCTGTTGTCGGCGAACCTGTTCTTCGAACCGATCTCGAAGGCAGTCACCTTCTGCGGTGCGAAGGTCGATCGACCCAGCGCTGCGGCGGCCTGACTGCCGTTGAATCCACCCGAACTGAAGCCCGTGGACGCCGAGGCGTAAAGCAGGCTGTCATCGGCGACCTGATAATCGAGCCCCAGGCGCCAGGTAGCCTTCTTGAAGGTTGCGGTGGGGAAGGTCGCGCCGGTAAATACCGTGGTGTTGGCGGCGAGGCACTGGAATCCCGGCTGCGGCGCTGGTATCGAAGTGTAGGTGCAATTGGTCGCCCCGCCTTCGACACCGAAGGCGCTGTCGGGGATCCCGCCGGTCCGAAGCGTGATTGCGGTCGCAATCGGCACATTCGCGGCGGTGAGAGGTAGGACCGCGTTGGCATTCGCGAACTTGAAGTCCTTCTTGTCGCGCGTGTACCGCAAGCCAGCGGTGAATTTAAGCTTGTCGCTCAAAGCGTAGCTTGCCTGCGCGTAGGCTGCGACGGATTCGGTCTTGGCGCGAAATTCCTGATAGAAGCCGCCGCCCTGACGAACCGCGGGAGGCCGCGTGTCTCCCGGCACGATCTGGATGAATTGCTCGTTGATGAAAGTGCCGTTGAGCTTGTCGTTGAACAGATACGCCCCGATCACATACTCGAGCGGACCCGTGCCATTGGAGACGAGCTGAACTTCCTGGCTGAAAGTCTTTGCCGAGGTGAATTGATAATCCGTACCGATCTGGCTGCTTGAAAAATCGGTATCCTGCGTCCGGGTTGTTTTGAAATCGGAATAGCCGGTGATCGATTTGAGCGTTACGCCACCAAAATCATAGGCGATATTGCTCGAAAGCCCGGTGTTGCGCAGACGCAGCGACCCGCGATAGTCGTTGTTGATAAGATAGGGATCGCCCGCCGCGAACAGCGGAATGCCAGCGTCGATCGTCAGCGGCGCATCGTTGATGCCGTCGCGATTGCCGCCGCGCGTGTTGAGGATGATCGGTGTGGCGTTGAACAGTTGCTGGTTCGAAGGGACATGGAAATAGCTGCCGACCAGCTTGTACCCGAACGCTGAGCCGCCGTTGCCGCCGCGCTTTGCGTAGTCGACCTTGAAACTTGCGGTGAGGTTATCGCTCGGCCTGAGGAGCAGCGCGGCGCGGACATAGCGGTTGTCATCGTCGAACAGATTGCCGCCCCGAGGAGTGGCATTTTTCACAAATCCATCGGACTTCTCGTAACCGCTTGCAAAGCGCAGCGCGACCGTTTCGCTCAAGGGAGCATTGAGGTAGCCGGTGACGCGCACTTGGCTATTATCGCCGACGGTCAGGTCTGCGCCGCCATAATATCCCTTGAAGTCTGGCTTGGCCGTCACGATCGAGATGTTGCCGCCAAAAGTGTTGCGGCCATAAAGCGTGCCCTGTGGCCCGCGTTGCACCTCGACCCGTTCCAGGTCGATAAAGCCAAGCGTCGCCTGGGATGCGCGCGACTGGTAAATGCCGTCGATGAAGAAGCCGATGGTGGTATCGGCGTTGACATCGACACTCTCGGTGCGGACGCCGCGGATCGCCGGGCGTGCATCGACCCCCGAACGGCCGAAAGTGAAGCCCGGCACAAGCCCTTCGAGCCGTGAGATGTCGGTCAGCCCTTTGGCCTCGATCGCTTCGGCCCCGAATGCCGAGACCGAAATGGGCACGTCCTGAAGGTTCTCCTCGCGCCGCTGCGCGGTGACGATGATTTCGCCGATCCCGCTTTCGGACTCGGCCGATATCGCATCTTCGGTCGGCGGCGCGGACTGCGCCCGAGCGGTTGAGCCGGCGAAAGCCGTTGCCAAAGCCGTTGCCGTCAAAAGCCCAAAACGATTCATTTCCGTACCTCCCCAACGATTCGAGGCTCGCCGTCGCTGCCTCTTAAGAATGTTGTAGACTATCATTGCATTCGAATGCAAGATGTTTTCCTGTTCCCGCCGAAATGAGGTGCTCCCAACCACCCTCCTGACCACGGTAGCAGGGAAACAACGGCCTTGTGTTTGTTGACATTCGCAGTCACCACGGGCGCAGAAGCAAAGTGACTTGCCTGATGAAAAACGAAGTCCCAACCGCGATGGCCGGCACCGGCAAATGGCTTGACGCGCGCGATCTTTCGGCCGGCAGGCGCATCGCCGCGCTGAGTTTCCTGCTCGTTGCCTATTTCTTTTATGCCTGGTCGTGGAACACCGTCGATATTCTGCGCCCCTATATCAAGGACAGCCTGCACCTTACGCTGACCCAGTCGGGATCGCTCTACTCACTCCAGTCGATCGGTGCGATCGTCGGGGCAGTGGTCATGGGGCAGGTCGCCGACAAGATCGGGCGGCGCAATGCGCTGGTCATTTCGATGTTCGGCTATGGATTCGGTCTGCTCTCGGCGTTGTGGGTCACCACGTATTTCGAGGTGATATTCCAGCGCATCGGCCTGGGCTTCTTCATGGGCTCGATGTTCCCCATCGCGGTGGGGATTTACTCCGGGTTGTTCGACCGCGCGGTGCGCGGGCGGATCGCGGGCGTGGTTTTGGGGACATACAATGTCGCGGTCGCGGCGCTGGGCTTCCTTTCCGCCGCGGCGTTCCGGGCAGGCTATGACTGGAAGATACTACTCTGGGCCGGCATTGTCCCGGTCACGATTGCCGTGTTCGCGTTCTTCATCATCCCCGATGATCGCAAGTTGATCCCGATGGATGGCATCGCCGATGGTCAGACAGTTGCCAAGGCGTCGCTCCCCATAACCGAGCTGTTTGCGCCCGGGGTGGCCCGGCAAACGATCTTGCTCGCGACCATGACCGGTCTCAATTTCTTCGCCTACCAGGCATTTACCGGGTGGGCGACAACCTATCTCAAGACGGTGAGAGGGGTGGCGGACGACGTGGTCGGCGACGTGGTAGGCTGGCAGTTCGTCGGCGCGGCGGTGGGTGGCCTGATCTGGGGGTGGATCAGCGATCGCTTCGGGCGGCGCAGCGCCGCGACCGGTTTCCTGATCGCGGCGGCGATTATCCCGGTCTATCTCTTCGCGCCTCTCTCCTTCGACATGCTCGAGATTGTCGGCTTCCTGTATGGCGTTGCGCTGTCGTGCAGCGCAATCTGGGGACCGTGGCTATCCGAGCTTTATCCGCCACATCTGCGTTCGACCGCTGCGTCGATCTTCAACTGGGGCCGCGTCATCAGCATGACCGCGCCGATCATCACGGCGTCGCTTGTACCGTTGTGGGGTATGGAGCCAGTCATGTTGCTGGCAGCCGTCGCATTCGTGGCGGCGGCGGTGATCTGGCTCAGTCTTCCCGAAACCACGCACCGATCCCCTTCCAGACGGGTTGGAGCCGTGCCACAGTGACTGCGCAAACAGACAAGGTGCCATAATGCGCGAAAGGGAAATTCCACGGACCGGGGGAACTTCATACGACGTCGCGCGGCGTGCTGGCGTTTCGCAAAGCGCCGTCTCGCGATGCTTTCGTCCCGGTGCCTCGGTCGCGCCAGCAACGCGCGCGCGGATTATCGAAGCCGCAAACGAACTCGGCTATCGGCCCAATGCCATCGCGCAAAGCCTGATCACCCGGCGCTCGGGCATGGTCGCCGTCATTATCTCCAATCTGACCAACCTCTACTACCCCGAAGTTCTCGCCCAGCTTACCCAGCGCCTGTCAGAACGCGGGGCACGCGTGCTGTTGTTTACCCTCCAGGCCGAAAGCGACATCGACAACGTACTCGACCAGGTCTGGCGCTATCAGGTCGACGGCGCGATCGTCGCGGCGCGCCTGTCTTCGGCGCAATTGCGCGCATTCGAAACCCGCGGAACCGCGCTCGTGCTTTACAACCGGGAAAGCGACGAAGCGCCGGTGGCATCGGTCAGCTGCGAATTCGCGGCGGGGGAAACGCTCCTGGTCGATGGCATGATCGCCAGCGGCTGCAAAAGCTTCGGGATCATCGGGGGGCCGGAAGATTCGACGGTGGGCGAAGCAAGGGTCAAGGGTGCACGCGATCGTATATCGCTGGCAGGACTTGCGCTTCCGCCGATTGACCGCGGGGATTTCTCGTACGAAGCTGGTTACGAGGCCGCGCATCGGCTGCTGTCGCAGCACAAGCTCGACGCGATCATAGCGGCCAACGACGTGATGGCCCTGGGCGCGATGGACGCCGCCCGCCTCGACTTGAAGCTTGCCGTTCCCGGCGACCTCTCGATCGTTGGCTTCGATGGCGTCGCACCAGCCAAATGGCGCAGCTATAACCTGACGACGGTCCGCCAGCCGGTCGGACGGATGACGGCGGCGGCGATCGCCATGCTGTTCGAACGGATCGAGAATCCAGATCTCGGGCCTGAACGCCGGCTCTTTTCCGGCGATCTCATTCCGGGAAGCACGGCGCGCCTTTCCCGATGAGCAAGACGACCGCCGTCCTGATCCCAGGAAATATGTGTGACGCGCGGATGTGGCGCGGTTCGAACGATGCATTGCGGACAGCGCTTGATCTCCGCGAGATTGCGGGGGTTATCGACGCCGACACCACCCGGGATGCGTCCGTTTCCGGGATGGCGGATCGTGCGCTGAAGAAGGCCCGGGGAAAGCTGCTGTTGGTGGGCTTTTCGATGGGCGCCATTGTCGCTTTGCAGATGGCGCGGCAGCAGCCTGAGCGGATTGCCGGTCTGGCCCTGATCGGCCTCAACGCGGGTGCGGACTTGCCCGAACGCGCAGCGCAGCGCCCGCTCCAACAGGCCGAAGTTCGCGGTGGCGGCCTGGAGCGGGTGCTGGTTCAAGAATTGAAGCCTAACTATCTCGCGCTGCAAAACCGGGGGGATGCGGCCTTACTGGCTCTACTGCGGGACATGGGGATGGCGCTAGGTCCAGAGGTGTTCGTGGCGCAAAGCGAGGCGCTGCGGACCCGCCCCGACCTTCGCCCCGTCTTGCGCGCTTATCCAGGACCGGTCCTGCTGATGTGCGGCGCGGAGGATTCGCTGTGCCCTCCTGCCTGGCATCGCGATTGGGCCGCGCTGGCCCAGGACGGCGTCTTCCATGAAATTGCGGGGGCTGGGCACATGCTGCCGCTCGAAGACGCCCCCGCGGTGGCGAGCGCGCTTGGCGACTGGTTGAGTCAGAAGGAACTTGCATGACGGATCGTATCCTCACCACCCACGTCGGGTCGCTCCCCCGCTCTGCCGCCGTGACCGACCTGGTGTTCGCCGCCGAACGCGGCGAGCCGGTCGATTCCTCACAGTTCGACGCGGTGATTGGTGAAGCAGTCGATGAAGTGGTCCGCCGTCAGGTCGCGGCCGGTATTGATCTGGTTTCCGATGGCGAGATGTCCAAGATTTCCTATGCGACCTACATCAAGGACCGCATTACCGGCTTCGATGGCGATTCCCCGCGTACACCCCCGGCGGATCTCGAGGATTATCCGGCGTTCCTCGAACGCCAGAACAGGGGCGGCGGAACTCCGACCTATCGCCGTCCCAAATGCGTTGGACCGGTGGCGCTCAAGACCCTGATGCCGTTGGACGGCGATCTGAAGCGCATGGCCGCGGCGCTGGCGAAACATCGGCCGGCCGGCGGGTTCATGAACGCCGCCTCGCCAGGTGTGATCGCCTTGTTCCAGCCCAACGAGCATTACGCGACGCAGGACGAGTATCTGGAAGCTCTGGCCGAGGCGATGCGGCCCGAGTACGAGGCCATCGTCGCCGCGGGCCTGATCCTGCAACTCGACAGCCCGGATCTCGGGCTGGGTCGGCACATGATGTACAAGGGCCGTACCGAAGCCGAATATCTGACGCTGATTGGCGGCCATGTCGAAGTGCTCAACCATGCCCTGCGCAACGTGCCCGCGGAGCGGGTCCGGATGCACGTCTGCTGGGGCAACTACGAAGGGCCGCACACGCACGATGTCGAGATGGGCGTGATCCTGCCCACGCTGATGAAGGCAAAGCCTGCCGGGCTGTTGTTCGAAACCTCGAACCCGCGTCACCAGCACGACTGGACCTATTTCGTCGAGATGATCGATCTCATCCCGCCCGACAAGACGCTGATACCTGGCGTGATCGACAGCACGACCAACTTCGTCGAACACCCGCGAGTGGTTGCCGAGCGGATCGAACGATTTACCCGCATCGTCGGGCGCGACCGGGTGATCGCGGGCACCGACTGCGGCTTCTCGACCTTTGCCGGATTCGGGGCGGTCGATTCCGAAATTGTCTACGCCAAACTCGCCACATTGGCCGAGGGTGCTGCGCTGGCGAGCAAATCGCTGTGGGCCTGAAGGCACGGATCGCCGCAGGCGACGCTTTGCTCGGCACGTTCGTCAAGACCCCGCATCCGCACATCGTCGAAGTGCTGGCGACGTGCGGGCTCGATTGCCTCGCGCTCGATGCCGAGCACGCGCCGTTCGACCGGCGCGATCTCGACCTGTGCATCATGGCCGGTCGGGAAGCGATCCCAATCATGGTGCGCACCCCCGACAGCTCGGCCGAAAGCATTCTGAATGCGCTCGATTGCGGAGCCGAAGGCGTGCTGGTGCCGCATGTCCGGTCCGCCCAGGTAGCGCGCGAGGTCGCCGCCGCAGCCCAGTATGGCAAAGGCCGCGGCTATGCCGGATCCACCCGCGCGGCACGGTACGGCTTGGCGAGCATGGCCGAACACAAGCGCGGAAGCGCCGCGACGTCCACGGTGATCGCGCAAATCGAGGATGCCGAAGCGCTCGATGAAATCGATGCCATAGCTGCTGTCGAGGGAATCGACGCGCTGTTCATCGGGCGGATCGATCTAACGATTTCACTGGGTTGCGACGGCCCCGACGATCCCCTCGTGGTTGCGGCGTGCGAACGGATTGTCGCCGCTTGCGTAGCGGCCCGCCGCCCGGTCGGCATGTTTCTGCCGCGTGCCGGCGATGTCCCCCAGTGGCGCGCGCGCGGAGCAAGCTTGTTCCTGCTCGGTTCGGATCACTCGTTCATGCGCGGCGGTGCCGCTTCGTTGCGCGCTGCGGCGGGTCTTCAATAGGCAATCGGCCGGACGCGGAGTTGCGCCGCCGCCGCCAGCGGATCGATAAGCGTTTCATCCTCGACCACGCGGCCGTCGAGCAGGCGCAGAACGGTGCTGCCGATCAAGCGAATGCGGGTCCCGGCTGGCGATACACCGAAGGCCTCAGCACTGTGATGCCCATGCAGGCGCCACAGCAGGGCTGCCCTGTCTCCTTCCAAGATAGCTTCTTCGAACAGCAGGACCGCGTCGTCGAACTTGCCGATCAGCGCGGCGATCCACGAGACCAGCGCGGCGCGGTTGCCCTGCTGGCTGTCGGGACCCGTCCAGGCGACATCCTGTGCCCACAGGCGATCGAGCGCGGCAAAGTCGCGTCCATTCCATGCACGTTGGATGACGTCGGCGATCGGACGGATGGCTTCGGGCAAACCTGGAGGTAGCAAGGCCGTTTCCCCAGCCGCAAATTGTCCCGAGCCAGCGCGCATTTCCCCCAAGGGCACGTGGATGACCGCGCTCTCTCCCAGTCGTTGAGCTTTGGTTTCGAAGTCATGTGAAAGCGCGCGGCAACTAGCCGCCCCATCCTCGACCACGGTCTCGCTGACGACAAACTCGCCCTCGGTGCGCGACCAAACGTGACGGCTCCATCCCGAACCGGCATCGTTCCGAAATCGGTGCAGCGTCAAGCAACCGACCGTCTCTGTAGTTACGGCGAACTTGCCGGTCTCGATACGGTCCGCGAGATCGGCCGCCACCAGGGCGTCGCGCCCTCGCAGCCAATCCAGTGTCGTGGTCCGGCTCGTGCGATGGAAATAGGTCACAGCCCGCCCTCGATCTGGCGAAGCAGGGCGATCTCGTCGAAGATCGTCGTCTCCTCAACGATCACGCCGTGAGCGTGGCGCCAATGGGTGACGGCGAGAATATAAATAGGCCTGCCCGAAGGTGCGCCATAAAGCGCGCCGCCATCGTGCGTTCCCGCCGCCGACCACCGCACGGCGATCTCGTCGCCCACGGCGGCGACGTGTTCCACACGGACGCGCAGATCGCCGAACGTTCCGATCAGCGCGGTCATCCAGCCGGTGACTTCGCCGTGCCCGAACAGCCGTCGCCCGCCCGGGCCAAACCAGCGAGCGGCGGGCGAATAGACGTCTCGAACGGTGCCGAACCGCCGGTGGTTCAAGGCACGGTCGAAATAGCCGTGCGCGAAAGCCTCCGCCTGGGTAACCGGCGGCATCGGGCCATTGGGAAACGGCGTCGAGGACACCGCGGAAATTTCTTCCATCGCTTCAATGCGCCACCGGGCGGGCGGGCCGGCTGCGCGATCGGCCTCAGCCTGGCCGTGCGCTATCGTGCGCGGACGATAGCCAAGCCCGAGGGCCATGGCGCTGTAGTCCCGCACCAACCACTCCTCTACTATCAGGTTGGCTTTGCACAGACAGTCGGCGATCGTGGTGAACGCAATGCGCCGCCCGGTTGCAGGTCCGAGTTCGGATTGCCCTGTATTGGTCGCAATGCTCGTGATCCGGTGTGATGAAAGATAGGCGCCGTCACCCTCGTCGGACCAAATCACCGCCTCGCCGATCAACGTCCGGTCGGGAAACGCGGACAATGTGCGGGCGGTGCCGGCAATCACGCCGGCTATGCCCACGACGGGTCCCGTCATGGTGTGGACGACGATATCGGGGGCGTAATGCGTCGCTATCAGCCCGACATCCTTCTGCTCCCAGATGCGATGGGTGCACCGGATGATGTAATCGACGATATCCGCATAATCGGTGTCGAAGCCTGGCAGATCCTGCCGCCGAGCCCCTTGCGGCGCGAGGAGGTCGGCGATGTCGCGGCCATGGATGGAGCGTGACGTCATTGGGCGCCGCGCACGATGAAGGCGATGGTGTCGACGTCGGCGCGATAGCCCCGCGCGATGCCGGCAGGCACCGTCATCGTGTCGCCTTCGCCCAGCGCGGTTTCGCCGCCATCCCAGTCTACCGCCAGCGTCCCGCGATGGACAAAGATTACCAGGACAGAGGGATCCGCCTGTGCAGCAAGGCGATCCTCCGCAGCGATGTCGAGGCGCTCGAGCGTGAACCCGTGCGGCCAGTCGAGCGGCCCGTCAGGGCCTATGATCGGGGTCGCGCAAGTTCGAGCCCGAGCAACTCCACCACGCACAACCATGCGTTCAGCCTCGCCGCGGTTCACGCGCTTGAGCTTCGCCACGTCGTCGGCGCTGGTGGGATGCATGAGCCGAGCGCCGGCCGGGATGGCCTCACCCTCGGTGGTATCCACCAGTTGACCGTTCTCGAGCAGGACAAGACCATAATCCCTGGCCATCTCGAAGACCTCGGGGGCCCAGGTGACGCGGCCGGGATCATCCTGCCCAAGCACTGCCCAGAGAAATCCGACATCGTTCCCGATATTGGTAAAGCCGCGAAAGGTTTTTACCGGCAATGAGATGACATCGCCGGGGTGGAGTTCGACCTGCGCATCCTCGCCATGCTCGCCAAGGTCGAATCGCCACAATCCCGAGTGCACTACGAACACCTCGGCGGTATCGTGGCTGTGCTGCGAATTCACACAGCCAGGTGGCTGGCGCGCGCCCCCGATATTGAAGCCATGCGGCTCAGCAATGTGGACATGCTGCGCCGGATTCTCGGAAACGCCCGGCCCGATGATCGTGAAGTTCTCTTTGGCTTCCGACCCTGGCGTGCGGCAATCGATAAACGCGTTGTAGCAGGGCGCGAGGTCTGCATAGCGCACGACGCGCGCTTCCATGGCCTCGGGAGTCCAGCACAGTGTTGGGGTTTCAGTCACCGGATCAGCCATCTCTTTTTGGGTCCATTACGAAAACACTTGAACGTGATTGCATTCGAAGTCAATAAGCGTTGCACGGAAGGAATCGCAATGTTAGACACTCTGGACCTGATCAAAAAGACGCCAGGGCTCGGCGCTCGCGGAGCAGCGCGATCCACTGGCGACTTCAGGCTGCGCGCCTGCCATCCGATCAATGAAGGGCGCGGAGCGGCATTCTGGACCGAGGCCCTTTCGGGACCGCTTTGCGCCGCGTTCGACCATCTCGAAGAACGGACCGACATTGCGCTATCGGGCGTCTTCAAGGAGGGTTACTGGCTGGCGCGCAGTGGGCATGTCGCGGGCGTTTTCGCGGCGCCGCTGTTCGGAATTCCATCGACGGGCCGGGTTGCATTCGCCCGCTTCGGGCGTTTCGACCGCTTCGAAGGCGACGAACTCGCCGAAACTATCCTCTTGCTCGATCTTCCCGCGCTGATGATGCAGGCCGGGGTCTGGCCGCTTTCGCCGCCGATGGGCGACTTGCTGATTGCGCCCGCCCCCGCGACGCATGACGGCATAGCGAATGCCGCCAACCCTGACGAGGGTGCGAAGAGTCTCGCCCTGGTCGAGGCGATGATCGGGGGTTTGCACGTCTTCGACGGATCGCTCAAGTCGATGGGGATGCGCCACTACTGGACTGAGGATTTCTGGTGGTTCGGCCCAGCGCCGATCGGCAATTTCTGCGGCCATGCGAGTTACGAGCATGGCCATCAGGGACCGTTTCTGACCGCGTTTCCCGATCGGGTCGGCGGCAACCATGCCGCCCGCATCGGTGAACGCAATTACGTCGCCTCGACCGGCTGGCCCAGCATCACCGCGACGCACAGCGGCGGCGGCTGGCTCGGGCTGGCGCCCACGGGGCGCCAGGTCACCATGCGCGTGATGGATTTCTGGCGGCGCGAGGGTGAGTTGCTCGCCGAAAACTGGGTGATGATCGATATCCCAGATCTACTTTTGCAAATGGGCATCGACGTGTTCGAACGGATGAACGCGTTGCTCCCGGGAAGGACCTGACATGGCGGAATGGCTGAAGCGCGGGGCGACCGCCGAATCGAAGGCGACCAACGACCGCCAGGTGCGCGATACGGTCGAAGCCATCCTGGCGGACATCGAAGCCCGCGGCGACGCCGCAGTCCGCGAGCTAAGCATCAGGTTCGATGGCTGGGATCGCGACGATTACCGGCTGACTGCCGATGAGATCCAGGGCTGCATCGACCAATTGAGCGCACAGGATATCAAGGACATCGAATTCGCCCAGAGCCAGGTGAAGAACTTCGCGCAGATCCAGCGCGATTCGATGCGCGATGTCGAGGTCGAGACGCTTCCCGGGGTCGTATTGGGGCACAAGAATATCCCGCTCAACGCCGCCGGTTGCTACGTGCCCGGAGGCAAGTACCCGTTGCTGGCGTCGGCGCACATGAGCGTGATTACCGCGAAGGTGGCCGGGGTCCCGCGCGTCGTGACTTGCGCACCCCCGTTTAACGGCAAGCCCGCTCCGGCGATCGTGGCCGCACAGGCCATGGCCGGGGCGGACGAGATCTGGTGCCTGGGCGGCATTCAGGCGGTTGGCGCAATGGGGATCGGCACACCGGCGATGGCACCGGTCGATATCCTTGTCGGGCCCGGTAACGCCTTCGTCGCCGAGGCCAAGCGGCAGCTGTTCGGGCGGGTAGGGATCGATCTTTTCGCCGGACCGACCGAGACGCTGGTCATCGCCGACGAGATTGGCGCCGATGGAGAACTGTGCGCCACCGACTTGCTCGGTCAGGCCGAGCACGGCCCCGACAGCCCGGCGATCCTGCTGACGACCAGCCGCGCACTCGCGGAGGAAACGATGCGTGAGGTCGATCGGTTGCTGACGATCCTGCCCACCGCCGATATCGCCCGCCGCGCCTGGGATAGTTTCGGCGAGGTCATCCTGGCCGTCATGGTGGCCGTCGGTCGGTTCCAGCCGAGCCCAATCGAGCGTGATCCGTTGGTGGCGAAGCCCACGGTCGGCCATGAGCTGCAGATCGCGTCGGAACGACTCGTCGAAGCCGTTGCCAGCGGCAGATGGGGGAGCGTGG
>JANNWD010000120.1:0-6621 GCA_031408315.1 Bacteroidota bacterium | reverse complement strand
AATTTTTTTCTAAAATTTCGTCTATCCATTTTTGTGTCTAATATGGCCTCATATAAATTTTGCAGTTCTCTCAACGAAAATTTTTTGGGCAACAAGCTAAACCCTAATGGATGTTCTTGTATTTTTTTTTGTAACCAATTATAGCAGGCTTCAAAAATTTCTTGATGGTCGAATGCCATATTATCCAATGTTTTTACATCATGCCAATGCAATTCGTTATCTAAAATTTTAAGTTTATGGTGTTGAATATTAATTAGAGAACAATAGGCTACTGTAATTACCCTTCCTGCAGGATGGCGATTTAGTGATCCAAATGTTTGCACCTGCTCTAAATATAAATCGTTTAAACCTGTTCTATTTTTTAAAATTCTGTAGGCAGAGGCATTTAAGTCTTCTAATGGATTAACCAAATCTCCCAATAGCGACCATTTACCCATAAATTTTTTTACATCGCTTCGTATAAGCAATACCTTTAGTTTATTTTCATCAAAACCAAATATTACACAATCTACTGAAATAGCAATTTTGCTACTACTCTCAAACTCTGCTTGAAGAGCTGATAATGATTTTACAGTTTTTGTTTCTGTCATTGGCAATATTTCTTCAATCATACTTAAAGGTAAAGGTTTTAATAAAAAACAAAATAAGCTAAAATAATTTTTTATTTTACTTTTTCGCCATTAATGTAGGTACCTAATACTTTTGTTTTTAAAATATTAACCACATCGCATTTCATTAAATCGGTATCAATAATAATAAAATCTGCGGCTTTACCCACTTCTAAGCTGCCTTTTTGGTTTTCCTCAAAGCTTGCTTTAGCTGCCCAAATAGTCATCCCCTTTATAGTTTGTTGCCTTGTTAATCCATTTTGTTTTTGATAGCCATTTGCAGGAAAGCCAGTAGCATCTTGCCTTGCAACGGCTGCTAAAAATGTTTTAAAGGGATTAATATCTTCTACCGGAAAATCGGTACCTAGCGGCAGCCATCCATTTTGTTGCAGTAATTGTTGATAAGCATAAGCTCCTTTTTCTCTTTCTGGGCCTAATCTTTCTTTTGCCCAATACATATCGCTTGTAGCATGTGTAGGCTGTACACTTGGCACAATACTATTTAGGCCAAATAAATTAAAATCATTTTCATTAATTACTTGTGCATGTTCTATACGCCAGCGTCTATCGTTTTTACCTTTTAATAAGTTGGCATACAATTGTAAAATCATTCTGTTAGCACTATCGCCAATGGCATGTGTATTTGCCTGAAATTTTGAATTATAAATAAGCGGTAATACTCTTTTAAAATAACTTTTATCTTTTAATAAAAAACCTTGCCAGTTAGGCTTATCGCTGTAAGGGTGTAGCAAACAAGCACCACGGCTACCCAATGCACCATCTGCATACAATTTAAATCCATTTACATTTAATCTGTCCGTTTTGTATGGTCCATTTTTTAAATAATAAACATAGTTCATACTATCGTCGGATAGCATTATGTTCAACTTCATTTTTAGTAAGCCTTCCTTTTGTAAGGCATCAATAATATCAACATCTTTTTTATTTAACCCACAATCTACAATGGTTGTTAAGCCCATGGCAAAGCAATTTTGTTGTGCTTCTTTTAATGCATTTGTATAGCTTTCTTTAGTGGAAGCTGGTGGCACAATAAAGGTTTGTGCATTGTCAATTAAAATACCTGTTAGCTTTCCATTAACGGTTTCAACTGTGCCGCCAACAATAATTTGATTGGGTTTTACATTACCCAAATCCAATGCCTTTTGATTGACAACTGATGCATGTCCATCCACTCTTTCTAACGATACTGGATTGTTAGGGAAATTAGCATCCAACAACTCCTTAGTAGGAAATTGTTTTACCGCCCAATCGTTTTGATCCCATCCTCTTCCTAAAATCCATTCGTCATTTTTTATATTTCGTTCTTTTACAAATGTGGTAATTCTATCTAAACACTCTTGCCAACTTTTAGTACCGTATAAATTTACTTGCTGTAATCCAAAACCATAGCCCACAAAGTGTGCATGAGCATCTATAAAGCCTGGGAAAATAATTTTACCGTTGGCATTTTTTATTTCACTTGCTTCGTATTCTTTTAAAATATCATCGTTACTACCAATAGCTAAAATTTTACCATCTCGTATTGCCATTGCTTGTGCTGTGTCAAACTTTTCATCTATTTTATATATAGTTGCGTTGTGTACTATTAAGTTAACTTTTTGTCGGAATTTACAAGAAGATAAAATTAATAGGCAATAAGCAATAGGCAATAGATAAAGCTTAGGCAAATTTTTAAATAGCATGGTTTATTGTTTTGGTAAAGATAAAATAAGAAACGGATTATTGCCGAAAAGGCGAAAAGGCGAAAACTATTTTTTATCAATAAGGCATTTTGGAAATTAAAAGGTTAAGTTAATTCTTAATGCCCCTTAACTTCTTAATGGTTTAATTTTAAGAACCAAAATATTTACAAATAATCCTTTATTGCTTTATCGTCTTACAACCTTCTCGGCTTTAAAGTTTTATCTTTGGCAACAGAAGATAATTTTTATGTATAACGATAATCAAACAAAGGCGCTACAACAGAAAACAGTTGATTTTTTAAAAGCAATAGATACTATTACAGAAAATGAAGTAGAACAATTAAGAGATGTTTTGCGTTTTCATGAGTATAGATATTATGTGCAAAATAACCCAATAATTAGCGATACAGAATATGATATGCTATACAAAGCATTGGAAAAAATTGAAGCTAATAACGCAGCAATAATTACTAAAGATTCGCCAACACAAAGAGTAGGAAAGGGTTTGATAAATAATTTTTTAAAAGCTGAGCATTTAGTACCCATGCTAAGTTTAGAAAATAGTTATAATGCAGATGACTTAATTGATTGGGATAGAAAAGCCAAAGAATTAAGCGGCTTAGATGAAGTAGAATATTGCGTAGAGCCAAAATTTGACGGGGCAAGTATATCGCTTGTATATGAAAATGATTTGTTGGTTAGGGCTATAACTAGAGGGGATGGGATTATCGGTGATGAAATTACTCAAAATGCAAAACAAATTAGAACAATTCCGCTTTCAGCAAAATTTAGTAATTACAATATAGAACAAGTTGAAATTCGTGGTGAAGTTTTGATGACAAAAAAAGATTTTAAAAACTATAATGACTTGCTTATCGAAGAAGGATTGCCACCTTTGGCAAACCCTAGAAATGCAGCAGCTGGCACTTTAAGAATAAAAGATTCAAGAGAAGTAAAGAAAAGAAATTTAACAGCCTTTTTGTATCATATAAGTTATTTTTCAAAAAAAAATGAGACAGCCCCCCAAGATATAACGACACAATATAATTCTGTAAAAGAGTTAGAAAATTTAGGATTTAATGTTTCAAATTTGAATAACGAAACTTGTTCATTAAAAGGCATACAAGCCGTTATTAACCACATAAATGAATTTGAAAAAAGCAGAGACAATTTAGACTACGAAATTGATGGCATGGTTATTAAAGTAAATAACCTGCAGCTACAAGACAAATTGGGCATGACAAGCCATCACCCTCGTTGGGCAATTGCTTATAAATTTAAAGCAAGACAAGCCACCAGTAAATTAATTGATGTAGAATATCAAGTGGGTAGAACAGGTGCTATAACACCAGTTGCCAAAATAGAACCCGTTGCTGTTGGTGGTGTAACGGTTAGCAGTATAAGTATACATAATGAAGATTATATTACCGATAAAGATTTACAACTTGGCGATACTATTTTAATAGAACGAAGTGGTGATGTAATACCACAAATTGTAAAATCGTTTGCCGAGTTACGCAATGGTACAGAGCAAAAAATTATTTTTCCTACACACTGCCCTGTGTGTGCCCATATACTTGTAAAGCCAATAGAAGAAGCCGTTTGGCGTTGTAGCAATATCAATTGCAAAGCACAAGTGGTAGAACGTATTATTCATTTTGTAAGTAAAGATGCGTTAGATATACGAAGCTTTGGCGATGCCAATGTTCGTAAATTTTACGATATGGGTATTTTACAAAGCATACCAGATATATACCAATTACCTTGGGATAAATTAAAAGGATTAGAAGGTTTTGGCGAAAAATCTATAACCAATTTACAAGCCGCAATAGAAAATAGTAAAACACAGCCACTTAACAGAATTATTTATGGCTTAGGTATTCGCTATGTTGGAGAAACAACAGCTAAAACCCTAGCCAACGCTGTTAATCATTTAAAAGACTTTGCAAACAATACAGAGGAAGAATTAAAACAGTTAGAAGATGTTGGCATAAAAGTTGCCAAAAGTATTGTAGACTTTTTTAGCAACGCAGAAAATATTGAAATGCTTAATACTCTTGAGCAGCTTGGTTTACAACTGAAAAATGAAAAGAAAACGTTAACTACTAACGGCAACCTTACTGGGCTTACTTTTTTATTTACTGGCACACTTAGCCAATTAAAACGTAGCGATGGTGAGGCAATGGTAGAGGCAAACGGAGGCAAGTTATTAAGTGGTGTAAGCAGCAAATTAAGTTACTTAGTTGTAGGGGAAGATGCTGGCAGCAAGCTAGAAAAAGCCAAAAAGCTTGGTACCGTTAGAATAATAAATGAAGAAGAATTTTTAAAAATGCTTTCATCTTAGCAAAAGGTTTTTTATATTTATGTTCTTTCTTATGCTTTTGTAAACTAAATAAGTTATTTTGTACATAAATTAACCAACTATGATTAAGAAAATTGCAGGTGAAGTTTGGAAACAAATTCAATTTACAGGTAGTAAAACCCTGCGTAAAAAATACGCTTTTTCAAATTTAGGTAGGGCTGCTAGTTACGATGATGATATTGTAAAAGATGGCAAATTATTAAATGGCTCAATAACATCTGGCTACAGAACATTAAACTTACATATTGAAAATGCAAATGGTACTTTATATTTTCATAGAGAAGTAGCAAAATTATATTGCAAAAAAATATCACCAAAATACAAATACGTAATACACCTTAATCATAAAAAGACAGACAACATTGCTAAAAATTTAAAATGGGCAACTCTAGAGGAGATGAGTAGTCACCAACAAAATAGTCCTCAAAAAATTGCGTATAAAAAAATACAAGCTAACCGTACAGTTGGCTTAAAACTAAATATTACCCAAGTTAAAGCTATTAAAGAGCAAATTAATAACCCAAAACGTAAGCTTACCATGAAGCAAATTGCTACCAAATATAAAGTAAGTGAAATGACACTGTATAGAATTAAAAGTGGCGAAAATTGGGGTAAAGTAAAATAGATTTTAAAAGTATTTGTAAAAAGAGTAACATAAAAAGTTGCTCTTTTTTTATAAAAAAATGCCAGTGATAAAAATCACCGGCCTTGCTTACCTCTGAAACCACAAGAAAAAAAGGTATAATTATTTATATAATTTAATAACTAAAACATATTTAAATTATTTAGTATACGGAAAACCCACCACTTAGGCATGTTTTATTGTTTTAGATAAGATTGGAGATAGCTTAAAAACCTAGCAGACGATAAAATTAATCTTTTTCTTCTATTTTCATAATTTTTTAGCCAAATTTAATTCCTTTTGGGCCAAATTTAACAGTTTTTTTCTTTTGTAGTTATACCACCACTTGGGAGTAGTTTTTTTAAGCAAAGTATCTACGCCCCTCATCCCAAAAAGCCTCCAAACACCTGTTAATTTACCTCCGAGGCTGCTCTGCATAGCTCGTAAACTCATAGCAAATCCGCCATCTAAATACTCCATATGGTGCCAAAAGCCTGCTGGCATAAATAGTGTATCGCCATGTTCTAAAATTACTTCATACCCATTTGCCAATTTAGTTGCTGGAAAGTTTTCGTAATCAAATTTTTCATTGTAGTGGGCAAAATTAGCTAAGCTAAGCACTTCCCATGGTTTGCGGTAAAGTTTATATTGTTCTTCAAAAGGGAATAATAGCACCCTTTTTCTCCCACTAAATTGGGTGTGTAAAATATGGCTAGTATCAATATCAAAGTGCATATGTGTAATGCTACCCTCTCCTCCAACAAAAAGCATAGGATATTTTTTTACAAAGCCTTTCATTAAATGATCTGGCCAAGTAAAATCTTTAGCTATTTGCGGTGCATGTTGAAAAATATTAAATAAAAAAATTCTTAAATCTAGTGGCCCAGCTTTCACCTTTTTTAGGTAATCGCCAAATTTCATGTAAGCATCTGCGGTATTAATAGGTGTATAGGCATCGCTTTTTACGTTATTGTAAACACCAACATCTGTATTTCCAACCGTATCAATAAAATAATCCCAATTCCATTTTTTATAGGCCGGCCATTCTTTAGCTAAGTTTTTAATAATTACAGGCTTCATAGGCTTGTAATATTTTTGTTTAAAATCTTGGGCAGAAATACTCTCTACAACATCTATAGCTTTTAATTGCATCGTTAAGATTTAATATTCAAAATTAGAAAAAATTACCTTTCCAACGATAAAAATTACCTTTGCAAAAAAAATAAGATGATTAAAAGACTACTTATAGTACTGCTACTAGTTACAGTAAATAAAATAGTTACGGCACAAATTGACACAGTAGCAATAAAACAACATATTAAAAAC
>JANNWD010000119.1:0-1660 GCA_031408315.1 Bacteroidota bacterium | reverse complement strand
CTACATCGGTGCCGAAGTGGAACCCGGCGATATTCTTGCCGGCAAGATCACGCCCAAGGGTGAATCGCCGATGACGCCCGAAGAAAAGCTGCTCCGCGCGATCTTCGGTGAAAAAGCGTCCGACGTCCGCGATACGTCGCTCCGCCTGCCGCCAGGTGTTGCCGGAACGGTCGTCGAAGTGCGTGTGTTCAACCGTCACGGTATCGACATCGATGACCGTACCCGCGCCATTCAGGCCGAGGAAAAGGATCGCCTCGCCAAGGACCGCGACGACGAACGCGGCATTCTGAACCGTGCATCGTGGAGCCGTCTGCGCGAAATGCTGCTCGGGCAAACCGTCAGTGCGGCACCAAAGGGCGTCAAGAAAGGCGCGACGATCGATGCTGCTCTGCTCGAAAGCGTCGAGCATTTCGAATGGTGGAAAATCGCTGTCGAAGACGATGCCCGTCAGTCGGACCTCGAAGCCGTCAAGACGCAATATGACGACGCCGTCGGCCTCATCAACGCCAAATATCAGGACCGCGTCGAAAAGCTCGAGCGTGGTGATGACCTGCCTCCTGGCGTGCTCAAAATGGTCAAGGTGTTCGTCGCGGTGAAGCGCAAGCTGCAACCCGGCGACAAGATGGCCGGCCGTCACGGCAACAAGGGCGTCATCAGCCGCATTCTGCCGAACGAGGACATGCCGTTCCTCGCCGACGGGACGCCGGTTGACATCGTGCTCAACCCGCTGGGCGTGCCAAGCCGCATGAACGTCGGACAGATTTTCGAAACGCATCTCGGCTGGGCGGCGCGTGGTCTGGGCCAACAGATCACCGATGCTCTGGAGGCGTGGCGTGAAGCCAACCCCGAAGGCAAAGCTGGCAAGCCCCCGACGGCGGTCCGCGAGCGACTGAAGACGGTGTACGGCGAGAAGTATCATGCCGAAATCGACGCCCGCGAAGACGACGACATTGTCGAAATGGCGGGTCTGCTGAAAAACGGTGTGCCGATGGCAACGCCGGTGTTCGACGGCGCGCGCGAAGCCGATGTGTCCGACATGCTGACGCTGGCGGGTCTCGATACGTCGGGCCAGTCGGACCTGTATGATGGCCGCACGGGCGACATGTTCGACCGCAAGGTGACGGTCGGATATATCTATATGCTCAAGCTGCACCATCTCGTCGACGACAAGATCCACGCACGGTCAATCGGGCCATACAGCCTCGTCACGCAGCAGCCGCTGGGTGGTAAAGCGCAGTTCGGCGGACAGCGTTTCGGCGAAATGGAAGTCTGGGCGCTCCAGGCTTACGGCGCGGCGTATACGTTGCAGGAAATGCTCACGGTGAAGTCCGACGATGTCGTCGGCCGCACCAAGGTTTACGAAGCCATCGTCAAAGGCGACGACAGTTTCGAAGCCGGCATTCCGGAATCGTTCAACGTGCTGGTCAAGGAAATGCGGTCGCTCGGCCTCAACGACAAGGTCGACGAGAACGAAATGCCCGCAATCGCGGCGGAGTAGCAACTGAATCTCCCCTCCACGCCTTCGTGGAGGGGCCGGGGGTGGCCCCTTTCTCATGCCCCCGCAAGAACCCACCCCTAGCCCCTCCCGGAAGTCCGGGAGGGGAACAGGAGCACCAAGATGAACGAACTGACCAATTTCGCAAATCCCGTCGCTAAGCCG
>JANNWD010000118.1:0-1847 GCA_031408315.1 Bacteroidota bacterium | reverse complement strand
ATAATTTTTGGCAAAGAGATTCATTAAATATTGAGTTGTATTCCGAACCAGTATTTAATCAAAAATTGAATTATATACATTACAACCCAGTAAAAGCTGGACTATCCAATTTTCCTGAAGAATACCATTTTTCATCAGCTTTATTTTATGAGAAAAGGATAGATAATTTTGGTTTTATTGAACATTATAAAGGGTAAAAATTGGCTAAGATTATATTTTTAAGCGTTAGGTCGGCTGGTTTAAAACCAAGCCTGGGCTTGTGCTGAGAGAATACTTTAATTTTAGTGCCAAAGAGGTATTTTTCAGACACAGTTAGTAAGCTCTTCGCCACCGTCTTCTTTTCAGCAACATCCTCTTCCCAAGCCATGTGAGCAAGCCAAGGACGTTGTGTTGCATGTAAAAGTTGTTATAATTTACGCAACGTACCTTGTAGGAGACGTTGCTAAGAAAAAGAACACACTTCTATATTATTTTTTTGTAAAAAATTTATAATCTAAACTAAATTTTCCTGGGCCAGTAAATAATAAACCTGTGTAAATTGTAAAATACACAAAAGTATCGTTAAAGTGGTAACCATTTTCGCCTTTGTCGATTATAGAAAAAGGGAATATCACCAGAAAAATATAAGCCATACAAAACATTAGCACAAGCAGACTAAAACGTGTAAATAATCCTAGAATTAAAAACACACTACAAAAAAACTCTGCAAAAACAGTTAATGCCAAAGGGGTTTTGCCAGACATACCTAGAAAGCTTACATTTTTTGCCCAAAAATCAGACGCTGCTATATCATTAAAATGTATAAGCTTTTCGTACCCATAAAAAGCCATTAGCAACCCAACAATTAATCGAATGAGTAATAACCCAATATTATGGTTAATTGGGTTTGCAGAAAGTGAAAATAATTTATTCATAATTTTTTTTTAGTAAGTTAATAATTTTTCGGAGTTTTTTAGTGTTCTCTATTAAATTATCCATAGCTTTTATTGAGTATGTAGCCCAAATAATTCTTCTCTGCCGTTGGTAAGCTGCCATTGCAGGTGTTAAAGTAAGTAAAAACTGCGTTGGCTTACCTGCAACACAGAATAGGAGTGTGGTAATAAATTAAAAGTATTAAAATAAAATTGTACTTCGCCGCCATTAGTAACCCATACATTACCGTTACAAATGCAGCTTACTTAAATGTGGCGTAGGCCAAAAGCGGCAAAGATTTTGGGAAAACATATAATTTAATAGGGTTCTATTGTATCTTATTTATTTAACAAAAATTGAAGTGGCATGCCCATCATTTGTTCCGTTACTTAAAGTTGTAGCAATGCCATTTTTCCAAAGTCTAGCTTGAGTACTTTCTTGTCCTACTACAAAAACATCACTGCCATAAACAAAAAGAGATCTTGCATATGCATTATTAGTACCAGTACTTAATTCTGTTTTAACTCCATTTTTCCATAATACTGCTACATTATTAACTAATTTAGATTCGTAACCTGCGGCATACACATCATTACCTACAACAAAAACAGCATTAGCAATCGAACTGTTTATACCGTTACCTAAGGGTATTCCCACACCGTTCTTCCATAGCATAGCAATATTCTTACTTCCGTTTGATTCATAGCCTGCTATATATACATCATTATTCGAAACAAATACAGAAAATGCACTTGCGGTTTGCCCTACACCAGCAACTACAGATGCTGCACCATTTTTCCATTGCTTAGCTTGATAATAATTTACATTCCATTCATATCCTACAGCATAAACATCATTTCCATTTACAAAAATAGACCAAGGATAAGCAGATTGAGCCCAATTATTTACAACTGTACCTACACCATTTTTCCAAA